>JAPOTS010000095.1:0-2500 GCA_026709065.1 Bacteroidota bacterium | reverse complement strand
TTGCATAATGAGCCTACGAGTTACACCTCACTGGCAAGGTTAAGTGCCTCTGGCACGGAGCCGTAGCGAAAGCGAGTCTGAATAGGGCGCCACAGTCAGTGGGGGTAGACGCGAAACCGAGTGAGCTACCTATGGGCAGGGTGAAGCGTGGGTAAGACCACGTGGAGGCCCGAACCGCAGTACGTTGAAAAGTGCCCGGATGACCTGTGGGTAGGGGTGAAAGGCCTATCAAACTCGGAAATAGCTCGTACTCCCCGAAATGTATTTAGGTACAGCGTCGCATTAGTGTATCGGAGGTAGAGCACTGATTGGGCTAGGGCCCTTCACCGGGTACCAAACCCAGACAAACTCCGAATGCCGATATAACGTTTTGCGGCAGTGAGGGCATGGGTGCTAAGGTCCATGTCCGAGAGGGGAACAACCCAGACCGACAGCTAAGGTCCCCAAGTTTAGTCTAAGTTGATCAAAGGAGGTCGGATTGCTGAAACAACCAGGATGTTGGCTTGGAAGCAGCCATTCATTTAAAGAGTGCGTAATAGCTCACTGGTCGAGCGATCTGGCATCGAAAATTTGCGGGCATTAAGACTAACACCGAAGCTCCGGGTTTCCATGGGAAGCGGTAGGGGAGCATTCCAGCGGCGTGAAGCATCACTGTGAGGTGGTGTGGAGCTTCTGGAAAAGAAAATGTAGGCATGAGTAACGATAAGACAGGTGAGAAACCTGTCCGCCGTAAGCCTAAGGGTTCCTGTTCAACGTTAATCGGAACAGGGTTAGTCGGGTCCTAAGCCGAGGCCGAAAGGCGTAGGCGATGGGAAACGGGTCAATATTCCCGTACCACCAAAAAAGCTATAGTGTAAGGCGTGACGCAAAAGCGTAAGGCCCGCGTACAGACGGATGTACGTTAAAGTGTGTAGGCTGGATGGGTAGGCAAATCCGCTCATCCGCTAAGGCTGAACCACGACAGTAGCGGGAGCCTTCGGGCGAACGCACAGTGGCCCCAAGTATGTTGCCGAGAAAAGCGTCGTATACTGCTTTTAGGTGTCCGTACCGTAAACCAACACAGGTAGGCGAGGAGAGCATCCTCAGGCGCTCGAGTGATCCGTGGCTAAGGAACTAGGCAAAATTGCTCCGTAACTTCGGGAGAAGGAGCGCCTCCCCTTATTAAAAGCGAGGAGAGGCCGCAGTGAAAAGACCCAAGCGACTGTTTAACAAAAACACAGCTCTCTGCTAAATCGCAAGATGATGTATAGGGAGTGACACCTGCCCGGTGCCGGAAGGTTAAGGAAGGGGGTTAGCTGCTTGCAGCGAAGCTCACGACTGAAGCCCCGGTAAACGGCGGCCGTAACTATAACGGTCCTAAGGTAGCGAAATTCCTTGTCGGGTAAGTTCCGACCTGCACGAATGGTGCAACGACTTGGGTACTGTCTCGGCCACGGGCTCGGTGAAATTGTGGTGCCGGTGAAGACGCCGGCTACCCGCGGTGGGACGGAAAGACCCCGTGCACCTTTACTGCAGCTTGACATTGACATTGATTAAGGTATGTGTAGGATAGGCGGGAGGCTTTGAAGCTAGGGCGCCAGCCTTAGTGGAGCCACCCTTGAAATACCGCCCTTGCTTTAATTGGTGCCTAACCCGCGGCCGTGAATCCGGTCGGGGGACAGTGTCAGGTGGGTAGTTTGACTGGGGCGGTCGCCTCCTAAAATGTAACGGAGGCTCTCAAAGGTACCTTCAGCATGGTCGGCAATCATGCGTAGAGTGCAAAGGCACAAGGGTGCTTGACTGCGAGACATACAGGTTGAGCAGGTGCGAAAGCAGGACTTAGTGATCCGGCGGTTCCTTATGGATGGGCCGTCGCTCAAAGGATAAAAGGTACGCCGGGGATAACAGGCTGATCTCCCCCAAGAGTTCACATCGACGGGGAGGTTTGGCACCTCGATGTCGGCTCGTCGCATCCTGGGGCTGAAGCAGGTCCCAAGGGTTGGGCTGTTCGCCCATTAAAGCGGCACGCGAGCTGGGTTCAGAACGTCGTGAGACAGTTCGGTCCCTATCTACCGTGGGCGTTGGAGACTTGAGCGGATCTGCTCCTAGTACGAGAGGACCGGAGTGGACGAACCTCTAGTGTACCTGTTGTGGCGCCAGCTGCATCGCAGGGTAGCTATGTTCGGCAGGGATAAGCGCTGAAAGCATCTAAGCACGAAGCCCACCGCAAGACTAGGTCTCCCTTATGGGTCGTTCAAGACGAGGACGTTGATAGGCGGCAGGTGTAAGCATGGTAACATGTTCAGCCGAGCCGTACTAATTACCCATTCGGCTTACTCTTTTGCGATTTTACAGAAGTCAACGCTCGTTTACGCGTTTGTGTGTTATTCATTAGGCGAAATCGTCCTGTCAAAATACTGCTGCAATGCAGCGACAGGCTTCCTGGTGCTTATAGCGCGGGGGATACACCTCTTCCATTCCGAACAGAGTCGTTAAGTCCCGCAGCGCCGATGGTACTGCC
>JAPOTS010000052.1 GCA_026709065.1 Bacteroidota bacterium | reverse complement strand
TTTTCTCTTGGTTGCTCAGTATCAGCATCAGTTGAAGGCTCAGATATTGATATACAACCTCTCAATTGTACTGATATTGAGGTCGAGCTAGAAGATTTAGTTAATCCTGTAGACTTATCCGTGATGGCAGGCATCGGTGTGGATATACCCGTATCTCGTACTTTGTCTCTGAATGTTGATGTAGCCTACGACTTCGGACTAACAGAAGCCTATTCTGATGGAAGCAAAAATAGAAGCTTCTTATTTACTACTGGCGTTAATTTTCCATTACGGTGGTGACTTCTGGAAAGACTTCGTCTCCTCACAGTTGCACTGTCTACATACCATGAATTATAAATTCGTTGCTTGATTTATGTTAATTTTGGTTGATTACACAGTAATTCCCACTAAGCCCTTAACACTCATATAAGTAGGGATGCTCCCAAACTAAATTTCGCAAACTTTTTGCATGCGATGTAATTATTATGTATAATTTATTTGTATACATAATGATTGGTTATCTCATACATTCATTATTTCATAAATCTCATGAAATAGAACTCATATCGCATCGCTGGCAACCGCTTGAATATAAAGAATTTGATTTGGAATGTTCACGGATGATTTTCAAAGATGTACGCCCCGATCGTATCCATACCAATTATAGATGTTTTTCTGATTAAATGGGCACAATCTCCCCTTGATCATTGAATGATCAAGATTCACATTATCTTTGTGAAATGATTTGTTCAAATGAGTGAATCTCAATGGTTAAATCTTCGCTGAAACCACCATTTGAGATGAATAAGTGCATGATTGAAATGATTGACTTAAGTACAAATTAAGCAAGATAATTTTATCTTGAATCTGTTTGAACCTCCTAAATTCAATCCAAATCCGTAACTTTACCCACTCAAACACGGGACTCCTAAAAATTTAACATTTACTATCAGTTTTATTGAATCAGTATGTTTCATATCCGAATTCGCTCAATTACGTCTTGTATAACTGTCTGCTTCCTTACTCTCACCACTGGATGCGGACACCTACTGCTACCAGAGACCAAAACAATTACTCTCAATACTATCCCCAGTTCCGCGACTGTCTGGATTGATTCTACCGAAGTAGGGTTAACTCCCATGACGCTTGACATCAGTAACCGGGAGCCATCATCTATTAGGTTCTCAAAGCAGGGGTACACGGATGAAACCTGTGATCTCACTCCCGTAGTCAATCCTGCAGTTTTAGGGGGAGATATTGTAACCGGCATACTTTTTGGTGCTGCTGCTGGATCGCCGTTTTTCTTATTAGGTCTTCTTGGTTTTAGTAAATCCCTTATAGTAATTAGTGCAGCAATAACTGTATCTGGTGCGATCATTATTCCTCTGAGTGATAGACGCGGTGTTCGTCAGATACCTGAAAATGACTGCTCAATCATCCTTAAGAAGACGCTTAATGGCTCGTCCTGATTAAAAACTTTCAAATTTATATTTTATTCCTGCCAGTTTTCAGGTGAGTTTCTTCCAAAAAACCCATAGCTTAATCTTGTTCTTCCATATCTAAATTTCCGTGGACATTGCAAGAAACTCTTCAATGAGATAGGATAATTTTTGACCTATATTTTATATGATATACTTTTCAATCATTGAAGAAATTGAAGACTTGCTATGGCTAGAAGAGGGATTGGTCAAACCACTGGAGAGCCATGTTTTTCGTCTCACTAATCCATCGTTGCACTTGGTCATTCATGACGATGTCGGTGCCGTGATCGCCCGATGTTCACTGTGGGACCGTCTTGACTCCGAAGGTGCACCAATGGCCGAAGGAATCCTCGGACACTATGCAGCTACTACTATTAATGATGGTGCATTACTCCTGTCGCATGCCTCAGAGCTACATCGTCAAAAAGGCCATAAACGGATCATCGGCCCGATAGATAAGTCTACATGGCATCGATACAGGCTTGTGACTAAACGTGGGTTGGAGCCTATGTTCTTTTTGGAGCCCGACAATCCAGATGATTGGCCATCTCATTTTTCTGAGGCAGGATTCACCCCCCTCTCTACATACACCTCCACGATCAATCAAAATCTAAAAAAAGTTGACCCACGATCCGATGCGCGTCTGAAAGAATTGGAACGTAATGGAATTACGATGAGGACAGTCAATATGGTACGCTTTGAAGAGGAACTGGCCGCGATCCACGAACTATGCCTAGTTGCATTTAAGCAAAATTTCCTCTATAGCCCCATTCCATTGAAGGAATTTTTAACTTTGTACTTGCCAATTCGCATACATATAATCCCCGAATTGGTTATTTTGATGGAGCACGAAAACCGCCTCATTGGCTTCATTTTTGCCATTCCAAATCTGCTTGATCCGAAAGACATTCTATCCACCAAATCCGTGATTATCAAGACTATGGCAGTGCATCCAGATTACGGGGGAAAAGGAATAGGTGGAATTCTTATGGACTATGTTCAAAGGTCAGCATCAAAATTAGGGTTTGATCAAGCGATTGCAGCACTGATGCAAGAGGAGAATTTATCTCGTAGAATATCAAACCACTACGGGACAACTATCCGCGAATATACCCTCTACGAGATGACTTTGTCAGGATGAATATCTGTCATATCCTGACTTCGCAAACTGCCAAGCGACCAGATCAATCTGCTATTATTGAGGGAGTCGATGAAAATACTCGTGCAGTGACCTTTGCCCAACTAGCAGATCGATCCGCTAGAGCTGCTACACTGCTTCGTATGTCAGGATTGTCCAAGGGGGATCGAATTCTTCTCTTTCAACCAGTTTCAATTGAGCTTTATGTGGCACTCCTTGGTATTTTCCGACTTGGTCTCGTTGCCACTGTACTTGATCCTTCGGCTGGATTTAAGCACATTGAACAATGTTGTAAAATCGCTCGTCCAAAGGCCTTCTTAGGCCCCGCGCGAGCACATCTTCTACGTTTTCTCATCAGAGGTTTGCGCCAAATTGAGCACCATATAGTGACTTCTGTATGGGCTCCCTTTGCCATTCGTTGGACCAAACTTGAACGGCTTGACCCATTAAACGCAATCACACCCTGTCCGCCATCTCACGATGCTTTACTCACGTTTACCAGCGGGAGCACTGGAACCCCCAAAGCAGCCGTCCGAACCCATGGCTTTCTTCGGGCACAACATGATGTTTTGGCCGCGTCTATAGATTTGATGCCTCGTGAAATTGACCTGCCTGCCCTGCCAATCTTTGTACTGGCCAATCTAGCTTCGGGAGTGACCTCGGTCATCCCCAAGTGTGACCTACGGCAACCCGGTTTCATTGAACCAGAACCTGTACTTCAACAGATTGACCGCCATCAAGTAACTAGGACCATCGGGTCTCCAGCTCTGTATGACAGATTGCTTGAAGGAGCTCATGCGAGAAAAAGAAATGGGACAAAAGATTTGGGACTTGCCTCACTTCAGAAACTCTATACTGGAGGTGCTCCCGTTTTCCCTCCACTCTTGCAAAAACTTCAAGCAGCTATGCCTAAAGGAGATGTGATCGTCGTTTATGGTTCTACGGAAGCCGAGCCTATTTCACACCTCAACTGGGACGCGGCAAGTGATCACGACCGAGCTTCCATGTATGCAGGAAAAGGACTACTCGTCGGAATGCCTGTGAATCAGATCCAACTTAAGATTGTCAGCAACCAATGGGGCACACCCTTGCCAGCCATGAACACGCAAGAATTTGCTGGAGTAGAACTCCCATCAGCGCATCCAGGTGAAATCGTCGTTCATGGCCATCATGTTCTCCCCGGTTATCTCAACGGTGTCGGCGATGAAGAGACCAAATTCCGAGTTAACGATCAAATATGGCATCGAACCGGTGATACTGGCTATCTTGATCCGCATGGACGACTGTGGCTTTTAGGTCGTGCTGGTGCAATTATTCAAGATGAGCATGGTGTCGCTTACCCCTTCGCAGTAGAATGTGCAGCGAGCCAATTGCACTTTATCAAACGGAGTGCTCTGGCAAGCCTCCATGGAGAACGCTTGCTCGCTATACAATTGAAATCACATGCTCCTGCGGATGTGGATCAACAAATATTTACTACCCTTTCATGGGCGCATATAGATCGAATTATCAGGGTTCGTAGAATCCCTG
The DNA here is from genome assembly GCA_026709065.1 of Bacteroidota bacterium. Taxonomy (GTDB): domain Bacteria; phylum Bacteroidota; class Rhodothermia; order Rhodothermales; family Bin80; genus Bin80. The sequence goes on along the minus strand of JAPOTS010000052.1, from coordinate 40,679 downwards.
TGGATCGCCGTCATAATGCGAAAATAGACTATACTTCACTCAAAATAAAACTTAAACGACATGTCAGCTGATCTTCGCGGTGTCCGGAGCTTCTTCCGGCGTCTTTTTGAAAAACGCACTCTGCAAGAAATAGAGCAGAGTTTACTACCCTCACAGGAGGATATGCCTCCAAGTGTCCCTCGTGGGGATGCACCTGGAACGATTTCACCAGAAGAATCGGATCGTCGATGGGACATTCTGGATGCGAATGAGTCTGCAAAGCATCAACTGCTTGATCCCATGACGCGTGAGCAGATGAATGCCTACTGCAATAATATTGAGAACTTCATTGGCACCGTAAAAGTCCCTGTTGGATTAGCTGGACCTCTGCGGGTACGCGGGCTTTTTGCCAACGGAGATTATTATGTACCACTTGCTACATCAGAAGCTGCGCTAGTGGCCTCTTATTCTCGGGGGGCTCAGTCAATCACAAAGGCAGGTGGGGCTACCGTAGCCATGATGTGGGAGGGAGTCACGCGAGCCCCGGTTTTTATCTTTGATAATTTAGTTGAGGTCGGGAAGTTTATGGGATGGGCCAGTGAGCAGGCAGACTCATTCAAGGACATCGCCGCATCCACCACTAGGCATGGTCAACTGCTACGGACTTGCTTCAATCTGGAAGGCAATCATGTGTACCTTATTTTTGAATTTATTACAGGGGATGCTTCTGGACAAAACATGGTCACTATCGCAACCGATGCGATTTGCCGCCATATCCTTGAAAAGTCACCCGTCCAGCCCGCATACTGGTTCGTTGAAGCCAATCACTCGGGAGACAAGAAGGCATCCTATATGTCCTTTCAAAATGTACGTGGGAAAAAAGTCACTGCAGAAGTTACACTCCCTCCCGAAATATTGAAAAATCATCTAAAAACATCTGCAAGTAAGATGATGGATTATTATCAAGCCGGGGTCATAGGTGGAGTCATGAGCGGTAATATTGGGCTACAGGGGCATTATGCCAATGGAATGGCAGCTCTCTTTATTGCTTGCGGTCAAGATGCCGCTTGTGTAGCTGAGTCCTCGGTGGGCATAACCCGAATGGAGCGCACTGACGGGGACTCCCTTTATGCGTCTGTCACTCTCCCTAATCTCATTGTGGGTACGGTTGGGGGAGGAACTGGACTACCAAGTCAGAGTGCCTGTCTTGACATTCTCCAACTGAAAGGAGCAGGTAATGCCTCGGCGTTAGCCGAAGTATGTGCCGCACTGGTGTTGGCGGGTGAACTATCCATCTCTGCCGCACTTTCATCACATGGTTTTACGAACGCACATCAGTCACTGGCGCGAGGACCCAATCAAGGAGCATGACGAATCATCAAAATGAACAAGGCCTTCGTCGCTGGTGGATCTATCAGAAAGAGCGATTTCCTCTTGCTCAACATGGCCCAGTTATTTTTGCCTTCTCTTTTAGTGCAGTTGCTTTTTCATGGATGCTTCACTCATCCAATGGATGGCCTAGTCTTGCATCCATAGTTGTTGCATTTGTTACATGCCTGCTCTTCTTTTTCCAGTTACGCATTTCAGATGAGTTCAAAGATAAGGAAGAGGATGCCCGCTATAGGCCCTATCGGCCTGTTCCCAGAGGCTTGGTTACTTTACGAGAACTGGTGGTTCTCTTTGTGCTGTGTAGCATTGTACAGATAGGTTTGGCTTTGTGGTTGGATCCCCGGCTACTTATTCTGTTATTGATTACGTGGTCCTATCAGGCCTTGATGGGGAAAGAATTCTTTATAGGGAAGTGGCTACGAGGCAAACATCTTACATACTTGATTACTCACATGGCCATCATGCCTCTTGTAGATCTCTATGCGACGGGCACAGAGTGGCTTATTTCGTTAGGGCATGCCCCAGACGGGCTCTTCTGGTTTCTATTGGCAAGTCTATTTAACGGTATGGGTATTGACATAGGTCGCAAGATTCGGAGTCCAGAGGATGAAGAGAAAGGAGTTCCTACCTATTCGGTAGTATGGGGACGGCCAAAGGCGCTGATGATATGGTGGATCGTCATGGGGCTGGCGCTAATCTGTACCTGTATCGCTGCCCACCGGATTGATTTTTTCCTGCCGATATTGTTCATTCTAAGTGTCACCCTTGGCGGTGCAATCGTTGTTGGAATTTATTTTTTGCGCCAGCAGACCAAGGGAGCAGGCAAATGGATTGAACTATATTCGGGGGCTTGGACATTGGTCCTCTACATGAGTCTTGGGCTACTTCCACTGATTTGGAGAGAATTGATATGACGTATGTCCTGACAGCATTAGATGGTGCAGATTCCAGAAAAATGGGTGGCAAGGCAGGAGCCCTGTCTGCATTGGCTGATACTGGATTAAAAATTCCCCCGTGGTTTGTTATCGTACCAGAGGCCTTTGAAGCCAGCCTCTCCCCAGCTCAACAGCAAAACCTAATTCAGGCGACAACCCAAAACGAAATCCAGTCCATATTTGATGAGATCATACTGAATCCTAATCTATTGGAGCAAGTAGAGTTGCAAATTGGTGTGCTCAGTGATGAAAATTCCTATGTTGCAGTACGTTCATCAGGAGTACAGGAAGACGGTATAGAGCACTCCTTTGCTGGACAGTTTGACAGCTTTCTATTTGTCACTCGTGAGAATTTACAGGCACGAATCATTGATGTTTGGAGATCTGGATTTAACGAACGTTTGTTGGCCTATCGCCGCGAAAATCAACTTCAAGGATTACCCCAAGCACCCGCTGTGTTGGTGCAGACCATGGTAGACAGTGAAGTTTCCGGGGTTGCATTCAGTGCTGATCCAGTGACCGGGCAGCGCTCTGTGACTATCGTATCTGGGTTGCGTGGCTTAGGGACTGCGTTAGTCGGCGGGGATGCCGATGCTGATACTTGGCGTGTTCATTTTGATGGAACGATCTTGGAGCGGGATATTGTGGCGAAGATATTAGCGCACCGTCCGGATCCCAAATTCCGTGATGGTTTTGTTGCACAGGAAGTCGTTGAACCTGCAGCTTCTGAGCCCGCACTTACCGATGAACAGGTAACCAAGATAGCCGAACTCGCACATCGCACAGAACTACATTTTGGTCGGCCCCAAGACATTGAATGGTCAATACGTGGTGGAGAATTCTACTTGCTCCAATCAAGACCTATCACTTCTCTAACGACAGTTCCAGATCCTGATGGTCTTCACGCCATTTGGGACAATTCCAATATTGTAGAGAGCTACAGTGGAATTACAACCCCACTCACATTTAGTTATGCACTGTACGCCTATGAGGGGGTATACCGTGAGTTCTGCCGTCTATTAGGGGTACCCAAAGCCAGTATTGAGGCCAATGATATGGTATTTAGGAGGATGCTCGGTTTGATCCAAGGCCGGATCTATTACAACCTTTTGAACTGGTATCGTCTCATTGCACTCCTTCCAGGATATACGTTTAATCAGCGTTTCATGGAGCAGATGATGGGAGTAAGAGAAAGTCTTCCCGAGGAAATCACGAAGTTGGCATCCAATTCTACTCGATCTGCAAAGCTAATTGATCTGTTTCGGTTGATCCGAACTGTAGCAGGGATGGTGGTCAATCAAGCTCGGCTTCCTCATATGATTGACCGATTCTATGACCGCCTCAATAAAGCTCTACTTCCACCTGATCCAGCTCTTGAATTCCGTCGCCTTGATCAGTTGATCGGTGATTATCGAACATTGGAACGAACCCTCCTGACACGCTGGGATGCACCACTGATCAATGATTTTTTTGCAATGATTTTCTTCGGAGTACTTGGTCGGCTCACGTCGAAATGGTGCTCAAAGGAAGAAGACGAACAAAGTTCTCTACAAAATAATTTGGTGTGTAATCAGGGAGGGATGATCAGCGCAGAGCCTGCCAAGCGTATCGTTGAGATGGCGCAATTGGCGGCTCCACATAAAGATTTAGTAGATGCTCTTTGTGATCGGCCAATCGAGACGGCCCTGCTGACGTTACGTTCTCACGAGGAATTATCCCGTTTATACGACGAATATGTTAACAAATTCGGGGATCGGTGTTTAGATGAGCTGAAACTTGAATCCACGACACTTTTTGACGATCCTGCACCATTAATCCGGTCTATAGGGCACGCTGCATCCAGACTTGCACAAGGGCAAATATTTGGAACCGACATCTCGTCAGATGTTCGCAAAGATGCAGAGAAAAAGGTACGAACATCGTTGGGGTACAACCCACTGAGGCGATCTATTTTTGCATGGGTGCTTCGCAATGCCCGCAATCGCGTTCGTGACCGTGAAAATCTGAGATTTGAGCGTACTCGCCTCTTCGGACGCGTACGGCGTATCTTCCTTGAAGTTGGGAAGAGATATTTTGCCGAAGGAATATTGGATGACCCAAGAGATGTATTTTATCTAGATATTAACGAAATCCTCTCTTATACCGAAGGAGCTGCATCAAGTCAGGATTTGCGTGGTTTAGCAGCAGTTCGTCGCACTGCATTTGAGGGTTATGCCGAAATGGATCCCCCGGCCGAACGTTTTGAAACCTTCGGGTCCCCTTACATTGCAAATCGCTACGAATCAAAGACAGCGTCATTTTCAGAAGATGATGAAGGTGCGGGATCAGATAGACTCCAAGGTATTGGGTGCTGCCCAGGAATTGTGCGGGGTCAAGTGCGTGTTATCCGTGATCCGAGAGGAGCCGAGTTACAACAAGGTGAAATTCTGGTTGCAGAACGCACCGACCCAGGGTGGATCATGCTGTTTCCTGCTGCTGCTGGTATTCTTGTTGAACGGGGAAGCCTTCTCTCACATTCGGCGATCGTAGCCCGTGAAATGGGAATTCCGGCCATCGTCTCACTCCCGATGGTTACGTCACGACTCAAGACAGGCGACTTGGTTGAAATGGATGGTGCAAAAGGCGTAGTGAGCCTGAATATTGAATCGGATATGGACTCAAAACCTGCAAATGACCAATGACAACTGAAGCAGCAGACCGAGCCGATTTTTCATTTGTGCGTTATGCCCAATGCTGGGAGGATGCCGACATTCTCCTTGAGGCACTCAATGTTCGTGAAGGCGATGTCTGCCTTTCTATTGCCTCGGCTGGAGAGAACTCACTCTCTCTTCTTACCCAAAATCCTGCACGTGTGATTGCCGTAGATATGAATCCGGCTCAACTAGCCTGCCTGTCGCTTCGCGTTGCAGCCTACCGAACACTTGATCATAAGGAACTTCTGCAACTGATTGGTTCTTGGGAGTGTAGTGACCGGGAAAGTCTCTATCGCCGCTGTCGTGATGTTCTTGACCCTGATGCACGAAATTTCTGGGATGCCCGTCTGGAGTCAATTCGTGCTGGAATTGGTAGTGCAGGCAAATTTGAGGATTACTTTGCACTTTTTCGGAGGAAAGTACTCCCCTGGATTCATTCTCGCCACAGGGTTGAGCAACTCCTTTCAGGTGGAACTAAAGAAGAACGTAGCATCTTTTATTCCCGCCACTGGGCCAACAGGCGATGGAAACTTCTTTTCCGAATTTTCTTCTCCCGATTTTTTATGGGCCGAATGGGGCGAGATCCTGAGTTTTTCCGCTATGTTGAGGGATCCGTTTCGGATCGTATCCTTGCCCGGGCAAAGCATGCATTGATTGAGCTTGACCCTACCACTAACCCCTATCTTCAATGGATTCTCACTGGACATCATCCTACTGCTTTACCACACGCGCTCAGGCCAGAAAATTTTGATGTCATCAAAAAGAATCTTGACAGGCTTGAATGGCACTGTTTATCTATTGAAGAACTTCTTGAATCCGAACCCGACTTACGGATTGACTGTCATAATCTAAGTGACATTTTTGAATACATGTCTGACGACTACTTCCACGAGTTACTTTCAAAGCTAATTACTCACTCCACAGATGGGGCTCGATTCGCATATTGGAATATGTTGGTACCTCGTAGCCGCCCCGAAGAATTAGCGCATAGACTCATTCCTAACCAAGAACTTGCCGAAAAACTTCATCTTCAAGATAAAGCATTTTTCTACAGTCGCTTTATTGTTGAGACTGTCGCAAGCGGAACCGACAGCGTTCCAGTAGCGGACACGCATGTCTGATGAGTACCGCGTTTCCACTCTTACCGATATTGGTCATTCTCGGCATGTTTGCCCTGCTCTTGGCCGGACTAAAGATTATTGAAAAGAGATGGAATGTGCATCAAGAAATCCTTCGCAAAGCCGTTCATGTTTGTTCAGGGCTGTTCGCATTACCGTTGCCATGGATCTTTGATGATGCCTTACCTGTGATTATAGCAGGGGGGCTAATTGGTGCTACTCTGGTTTCTGCTCGGCTGATCCCCAGTATGCGCAGGAGTATTGGAACCATTATGGGAGGGGTACAGCGCAACACCCTCGGGGAAATTTACTTTGTGATCTCGGTTGTAATTCTATTTCTGATCAGCCAAGGTCAATGGTTGCTCTATGTGGTTCCGGTCCTGACAATGTCCTTGGCGGATACCGCGGCAGCCGTGATTGGTATACGCTATGGTCAAATGCAATACCAGACATCGGAGGGAATAAAAAGTGTTGAGGGCTCTCTGGCTTTTTTTCTTGTTACATTTTTCAGCACTCACCTTCCTCTTTTGCTCTTTACCGACACGGGGCGACTTGAGTCTATTCTGATTGCAGCCATTCTCGCTCTGTTGGTCATGATGCTAGAGCTCATATCATGGCGGGGGTTGGACAATATATTCGTTCCTCTCAGCACTCATGCTTTTTTGCGGCTCTACCTTGGAGAAGACGCACAGCTACTTCTTTTTCATTTGATGATTGCCATTGTGTTAATCGCATTTACACTGGCATGGCGTCGTCGAAGTAAGCTTGATGACAGTGCATTGGTCGGTTGCTCACTCTTCGGCTATGCTACGTTTACTCTGGGTGGCTGGCCCTGGTTGATCGCTCCCCTCGGGTTCTTTATCCTTTATGTGGCACTCTGGCCTCGTTCCACTGACCGCCGATCACACTCGGTGTATACGATGCTTTCAATTACTAGTGGTGCACTATTATGGTTGTTTCTCTATGCGATTGATGGGAAGGATTGGTTCCTGATTCCGTTTGCCATGACTTTTGCTTCACAGCTCACACTATACGGTATCTCAAGAGTAACACTTCAGCCTACACTGGGAAATCGATTGATTCGAATACTTGGAGCAATTGGAATAGGCTGGGCTTTCGTCTACCTTCCGACATTGCTGATTGCCTTTAATCCAGATATTTACCTGAGAGATATGATTGTATCCACGCCGGATGTGATGGAACTTCTGCCTGTTCTTGGGATCGGATTATTAGCAATCAGTGTTGCTTCCATGATCTTTCTTCCACTGACCAAGCGAATATATGGGCCTCCGCTCCGCGCAAATTTGATCAATCCTTCCTTCGCATTCATCGGACTCTTAGCATCGTTGATTGTCAGCCTGCATTGGCTTGTATAGTCCCACAAAATATTGTCCAATCAATCTGGTCTTATATTTATTTAATCGGGATGATTACGTTTTCTATACTGTTAGAACCCTTAAACTTTCTAGCACTCCTTGGTATTCTTGATTACTTTCATTAAGGGAGTGTGCAATAAATATCAAATGTCTTTGCAGAGGTTATGCTGATGTTCAAGGATTATTAATTAAGTTTCTTCCACCAATATGCCTCCCATTCTCCGAAATGAATATGCACGCACAATTTTTCTCAACAATTCAATCCCTATCAAAATATCATCCATAATCTATGATTAAAGGCGGTTCCTTTTTTCGTTTTTCCTCCGAATTAACATCCACAGCAGCTCACTAAGAAATAGTGACCTTCAATCTGAAATGGATTACTGAATATGTAGGGTATGTAGAGGTGCACTGCAAAAAATCAGTAGATCATAAATTCATGCAACAGATATGGAAAAAGGTGCTGTATCTATTCCAAACCATCTGCCAGCATCAGATGATCCTCATCCAACGCAAAAGCGGAGAAAATGACCGAAAGTTCCAAATATCAAATCAACTAGGTGAGGTTAACTAAATTTATAATTTCAGACTTGCTATTATCTTCATTCGTGATAGTCTGGGTCTCTACCTACAGATTCTTGATAGAACTACTTAAAGGAGCTGTCACTGTATAATTGGAAGATTTGATGAGACCCAAGAAGCTAAGTCTGTAGAATGACCGATTACTGAATCAATTTTCACTGAACTTGGAAACTCAATGAGTCAATGACATATCAATCTCTTTATCTCAATCTGCTTTCAGAGCTAAGACTATCGAGATTCTCTTAATCCAAAAATGTACATATCTTTTATTGAGAACAATAAGTAGAATGCACTCCCCCGAATATCGAATTTCAAACTCGACTGAGAAATATTCAGATCAGTACACTCATTCATTGCAATCCATCTGTTTTGCCCGGAAAATGGCGCTCTGCTCACAGAGTTCAATTTATATTATTCCTATCTGACTCCGTTAACGAAATCACAAGCCTTCGGTTTGATTTTCCTCATCCTTTCAGTGGAGGACTAATATGAAAAATGTAACTGATCAACACCTATACATGCGTTCACCTGTACAAATGCGGCCGCTGACTTGGGGCATGATGTTTTGTTACGCATTCTGTAACTCCATTATGATATGCATATCTATCGGTTAATGGTGAAATATTCAAAGCCAATAATACTCATACTTTTAAGCTGGCAGATTCAGTGTCAATACAATCTATTTGGATACGTATATATTAATGGTAAGGAACGTTTCATTAACATTTACGATCATTACGCATTTTCATCAAGCGTATCATAGAACAGTATCCACCTTCTCACACCATGGATTAAGAAGCCAAAAAGACCTATGAAATTAACGACATCTTACGGATTGAGGCAATATGTTGGGTTATTTTTGGGTCCATCATGGTTACTGATTATGATATTTATTTCACCGCCCAGTGGACTGGACGAACCTGCATTTTATACCATGGGAATCGCCCTTCTCATGGCCACATGGTGGATCTGTGAATCAATACCGATTCCTGCAACATCTCTACTTCCTTTGGTTTTATTCCCCATCATTGGCGTAAACAGTATGCAAGATACTGCCGCTCCCTATGCGCATCCAATCATATTTTTGTTCATGGGCGGGTTTATCATCGCCCTTGGCATGATGCGATGGGGATTACATCGTAGGATTGCAATTTGGATCATCTCAAAAGCAGGGTCTGGTCCGAAAGCCCTTATTGGAGGATTTATGATTGCGACGGCCGGACTCAGTATGTGGGTCAGCAATACCGCCACAACTCTTATGATGCTCCCCGTCGCACTTTCTGTGATTGCTTTAGCCGATTCTCAAAACAGCCCGAATCGATTTAAACATCAGTTTTCGGTTGCCTTGCTACTTGGGGTGGCCTACGCCGCAAATATCGGAGGGATGGGAACCCTCATTGGAACGGTCCCCAATGCATTTATCAGTGCTTTTTTTGAAAGTGAGTACGGCTATACCATCACATTCAGCAAATGGCTCTCCGTAGGTGCTCCGATTGTGATACTTGGAATCCCACTGGTGTTTTTCCTCCTCACAAAAGTCTTATACTCTTTTGAAGCACATGATCTCATAGGAAGCTCAGACTTAATCAAAGAAGAGCAAGACAACCTTGGCCCTATGAATCGCGGTGAAAAAATTGTGGCTATCGTATTTCTTGGAACAGCATTCTTATGGATCGTTCGCCCCATTTTAATCGGATTTATTCCTGGATTAACCGATGCTGGAATCGCAATGATCGGAGGACTTCTACTGTTTATTATACCTGTTGACCTTAAACGAGGCGAGTTTGTTCAAAATTGGGAAACTGTAAAAAAACTTCCGTGGGGGGCTTTAATTCTAATCGGGGGCGGCCTCAGTCTGGCGGGTGCAGTATCTGGGACTGGTCTTGCCTCATGGCTGGGGGATTCACTGCAGCCTCTTGAGCAATTCCCAATCATTCTTATTATTCTTCTTACCACCGGGATCATCATATTTCTAACAGAAATAACGAGTAATGCAGCGACAACTGCGACATTCTTACCCGTACTAGCTGCATTAGCAATCGCAGTAGGAGAAAGTCCCCTATTGATGGCGATCCCTGCTGCATTGGGGGCAAGTTGTGCCTTTATGCTCCCTGTCGCTACACCACCTAATGCAATTATTTACGGAAGTGAACGCATTACAGTTTTTGAAATGGCCCGTGCTGGCTTTGCTCTCAACTTCGCTTTCCTAGTCCTGATCACCGCATGTGCTTACTCACTGATGCTTTGGATATTTGGAATTGAAATTGGGCAAATTCCGGTCTGGGCAAAATAGGAAAATCACATCTAAAACTAAACTTTGATCATACATCATGAAGCATTGTGTCACATTCGGAGAAATCATGCTCCGACTTTCTCCACCGGGTCATGAGCGGTTCATACAAGCATCGAATTTTGGTGCAACTTATGGAGGGGCCGAAGCAAATGTTGCCGTATCACTCTCCGGTTATGGAATCCCAGTTTCATTTGTATCCAGAGTTCCACAGAATGAACTCGGTGATGCTGCCATTCAATCCTTACGCAAATTTGGAATTGATACCCAATTTGTGGATCGAGGAGGGCAACGACTTGGGATCTATTTTTTGGAAACGGGTGCATCTGCACGTGCGAGTAAGGTCATTTATGATCGCGCACATTCAGCAATAGCAACCATGATACCGCAGATGATTGATTGGGACAGCGTTTTTTCTGGAGCTCAGTGGTTTCATTGGACAGGTATTACACCAGCGATTTCTGAAACCGCTGCGTTAACCATGAAGTCTGCACTTGAAGCAGCAACTCGCCTCGGCTTAACCATTTCTGTTGATCTCAACTACCGAGCGCAACTCTGGAAATGGGGCAAAAAGCCCTCTGATGTCATGTCTGAACTGGTTTCCTATTGTGATCTAATCATAGGAAATGAAGAAGATGCACAGAAAGTTTTTGGAATTCATCCCGAAGGAGTGGAAGTTCGCAGTGGTCACTTGGATGCAACGTCTTATCAATCCGTAGGCATGCAGTTGATGGAGCGCTTCCCTCGCTGCAAACGAGTTGCCATCACCCTACGAAGCTCATTTAGCGCTTCGCATAACTCTTGGTCTGCTGTTCTCTATAATGGATCATCTTTAATCCAAGGTGCCTCCTATGAGATTAGACCAATTATTGATCGTGTCGGTGGGGGCGACTCATTTGTTGGGGGCCTGATTTATGGTTTACTTTCATTTAGCGAGAACGAGCAAAAAGCATTAGATTTTGGAATCGCGGCATCTTGTCTGAAGCATAGCATACCCGGCGATTTTAACCTCATCACGACTCAGGAGGTAGAGAAATTAATTTCAGGAGACCGCTCAGGTAGGGTGAGCCGCTAATGGTGAGCTCGTAATACTGTAAGGAAAAAGTATGCCCGGGAGGATTCGAACCCCCGACCTTCTGATCCGTAGTCAGACGCTCTATCCAGCTGAGCTACGGGCACAATTAGAGGTTTAATACCTTAATATACATCTTCTGTTCCAACAAACTCGTGGCCCATTCAACCGTTGATGTTGTGATTGCAGGTGCTGGATTAGCTGGTGCATCTGCCGCTTTATGGTTATCTGAAACCCTTCAGGTCACACTAGTGACTGGAACCAATCCTGCCACATCCTCTATTGCAGCTGGATTGGTGAATCCATTCGCTGGACTACGGATGGGAGGGCGTTTAAATTCAGAGACTGTGTGTGATGATCTGATTGAAACCTTAAAACGGGCAAATGCACTGAGTACATATAATCCTTCCGGTATTCTTCGGCCTGCATATGACCAACGACAAACCCTGCAGTTTAAATCTCAATCGAAAATTAATCCTCAGCACATCAAATGGCTATCCCCTGATCAAATCAAACGAGATCATTCATATATCTCAGCTCCGCATGGCGCTGCCATTACCACTGGAGGGATTTTAGCTACCCCAGATATGCTGAATTGTATCCTAACAACAATAAGGAAATCACATAGGGTCATTCATGCAAATGTTGTCGCTTGGAAAGATAGAAACTCTTATGTCTCTGTGGCACTTGACTCGGGAGAGGTTCTAAACACTAAACGATTAATTTTGGCATTGGGAGCAGGCTACACATCCTTTCCAGAGTTACTCAGGTTAAATCTCCATAAAATAAAAGGTCAACTTGTGTACGTCCCTGTTCCTGAACACGTCATAGTATCGTTACCAATTAGTGGCTACGGGTATATCGTTCCAGAACATGAAAGATTGATTCTTGGAACCAGCTATGATCACTCACCCGATAATGACAACCCAACACCTGAGGCAACCAATCAAATTCTTACCCTAACCAAAAAGATGATTCCTTGGCTAAATTCCTCCACCATTCTAGGGGTATCTGCAGGCATTCGGGTTGGTGTTCCAGGGACACGCTCACCGATGGTTGGTCCACTAACTTCAAATATATGGATCATAACTGGTCTAGGATCTAAGGGAATTTTGTTAGCCTCATATATTGCACGGAATCTTCATTCTTGGATGTATGATAATGCTGAAGTTCCACATAATTTCCGAGTAAGGAATAATTGAGGCAATTACGCGTAAAAGCTTTCAGTCAGTTGTAATGCACTACTTCTTCATTCTTAAAAACAAGTTTCTATATGTCTATTAATCAGAACCTTTCAATTACTGATATCCTTCAAGATTCAGCAGATAGTCTACTTAACCATACATGCAATACGATTCCCAGTGAAAATCTTCATTTACCTAGCCCTCATTTTGTTGACGATGTCTGGGCAGGATCGGATCGTAACCCTCGTGTACTTCGCTCACTCCAAACACTTTTCAATTCGGGGCGATTGGCTGGAACTGGCTATGTTTCTATTCTCCCTGTTGACCAAGGAATTGAGCATTCCGCTGGAGCATCATTTGCAAAAAATCCCCTCTATTTTGACCCTGAAAATATAGTTCGTTTAGCGATTGAAGGGGGTTGCAATGGAGTCGCTTCAACATATGGTATTTTAGGCGCAGTTGCACGCAAGTACGCTCACAAGATTCCTTTTATTCTCAAATTCAATCACAATGAGTTGTTGAGCTATCCTAACACGCACGATCAGATTTCTTTTGCAAGTATTCAGAATGCGTGGGATATGGGTTGTATTGGTGTCGGTGCAACTATTTACTTTGGCTCAGAGAATTCTAACCGTCAACTCCAAGAGGTCACCGAGGCGTTTTCCTTTGCCCATGAACTCGGTATGATAACTATTCTATGGTGCTATGTTCGCAATTCAGCATTCAAGATTGACGGCACGAATCATGAGGCCTCCGCTGACCTTACAGGTCAGGCAAACCATTTGGGTGTCACTATTGAAGCCGATATCATAAAACAAAAGCAACCAACCTCCAACGGTGGTTATGCCGCCCTGAATTATGGAGGATCAAGTTATGGAAAATTTGATAATCGTATTTATTCAGAGTTAGCAAGTGACCATCCAATTGATCTAACAAGATATCAAGTCGCCAACTGTTATATGGGTCGCTGTGGTCTGATCAACTCTGGTGGTGCTTCTGGCTCTAATGATCTACAACAGGCTGTCCAAACTGCCGTCATCAACAAGCGAGCGGGTGGTATGGGATTGATTTCTGGACGTAAGGCTTTTCAACGACCGATGAATGACGGCGTTGGAATTTTGAATGCAATTCAGAATGTATACCTTGACTCGTCTGTGACCATTGCGTAGCCTTGAATTGAAATAATAGGAGCTTATATACCTTAGGCCTAACTATTTTTCAAAGCACCAGGGGATTTCGCCAAATTTTCTTGAATTTTTGTATAAAAAACAATCAGATTTCATGGCACAGAAAGGATCATGTAAAGCCTTCATATCGGTGTGTCTTTCGTTGACATCGTACCAATGTTTCCCGATAATGAAACCACATATCAGAGGTTTGTAATCTACGGGGGCGGTAAACCTACCTGCCAGCACTGCGGATGAGCCAACGTTCAGATAGGTGCTGCCTCCCATCCATGTCTTAAAGGTGTAGATCATGCACAGGCGGTTCAGTGTACGCATTGGACCGTCATGCAGGATACCAAACTGAAGTTATCAGAATTGGACGATTGCCATCTACATCTTTACCACGAAATTAAGGGCGTATCCAGCATGAAACTGCATCGTGATCTTGGAATCACACAGAAGACGGCATGATCTCTGACGATGCGTATCCGTAAGACTTGGAACAATGGTCATCTCATTCTCTTTGATGGACCAACCGAGGTGGACGAAACGTATATCGGTGGAAAAGAAAAGAACAAGCATGAGTACAAGAAACTCATGCAGACAGAGGCACCGTTGGCAAGACTGCCGTTGTTAGGTGCTTAAGAACGCTCATCCAATGAAATACATGCAATGGTGGTTAATAGCACCAATACGAAGACACTGACGAACTTCGTTTACAGTTCATCCAAGAAAAGCTCTACAGTCTTCACCGGATGAAGCCTCTCCGTATGATGCACGGAAGGGCTATAACATCAAGCCTTCAAGCACTCTGCAAAGCAGGATGTTGACGGTATGCCTCAGACGAATGGTATAGAATCGTTCTAGTCATTGTTGAAGCGGGGATTCTAAGGCAAGTATCATCACTGTCGTCATGGCAGTTGCAAGGCTATATCAACGAGTTTGCGGGTAGATATAACGCGCGTGTATGGACACCGAGTACAAGATGGAGAAGATCGTGCAGGGTATATTGGGTAAACGTATGACATACCATAGACTTAAAGCCTGTAACCCCTGGAGGACATTCTCCCATTAAAATGGCATGGATTCCACCTCTTCGTCAGTTTGTAGGTGTTTCAGGAGGGGCTTGTTAGTTTGGGTGGAGGTTGGCGCTTTGCGTGTGCATATACAGGAAACGTGCCAGTCTTGTTCCGTTGGCATGGTTCTGTGGGGATGTGCTATTTACTGGGTAAACCATTGGGCGACACTACGGCCTTTACTAAGTGCAACAACCCATTGAAATCAGTGACTACATCAAATGTTACCTGGTCATTGTTGGGACATTGGCTGACCTGACTGAAGAATTTTTTAGCACATTCAATTTTGATATCTTCAATAGGTCGTAGTTGCAATGATTTCAGCGATCCTTTTGTTTCTATGACAAAGTACAGGAACCTTTGACTGCCTTCTCTAAATGAAATTGCCCAGTCAGGATTGTAGTTTCCCACGGGAGTGGGAATTAAGAACGAGCGGGGAAGTTTGGCATAAACAGTAACTTCACTGCTAGCATCCAAGGCGCTGGCGAATTCTCTCTCAACATTAGAGTCAGTGATTGCGAAATCATAAATGTGTTTCCTCAGTTTTTCGGTAGCATTGGAGAAATCTTGACCAACTACATTAGATGTGAAAATATCTGTACTGTAGCACTTGTCAGTTTCATCATATACTAGTCCCCTGATAGTCATGGCTCCGATCCGCTCTTGGATAATGCCAGATGATTCCGATATGAAGCGTTCAGGATTGTTCGTGAATCCTTCAAAAGCTTCACCGTCCAGTCTTGAAAGGATGGTAGCACAGGTCTTTCGGGTAATGTGTGAATTCTTCGCCACCTGCCCAATTAGGTCATACTTCACATGCGATTGTGCGGGGGCGAAATTAATAATCGGTGACCTTTGTGGGGTTGCAAAACCACCCTTCTCGCGTATCCGTTGCTCGGTCAGGTTATCATTCAGTTCACCCTTCTCAATTATGAGCTGTAGGGGCTTGATCTTTTTTAGTTTCTCGTTTAATTTCGTGACGCATTTCTCAATGATCTCATCAGGATCAATAGCAACTTTGAAGATAGCTTGCTTGTTGATTCTGTTCCACAGTTCCTGAAATTCTTTTTTTGAAAAATTTTCATTGAGGCAGTTGTTTTTTCGTTTTCGCCCATTATCAGACAGGGGGATTCCGTCAATCAGGTTGTCAATAATTTTAATTATTTCTAAACGATATTTTTCTATCTCGCCCCCCATATTTGGCAGGGTGTCTTCCGATCTATTCTTCCGGTAGTGGGGAGTGATGTATTTTCTGTCATCAATGAAGTCATGTTTAATTAAATAGTGGGAAATCTGAGTAGCCATTGTCTCATTGATTTTTATAACACCTGAAGGTGTCTGAATAGATTTACCCAAAAAATACTCCTCACTGGCTTTAAGCGGGCGGTTATAGAGCGTGTCTGCGATTTCGGATTGAAGTCCATTGGCGAAATCGTCATAGCTCTCGCTAACAATTATACTGAGGGTATTCACCTCGTGCACTGTTGAAGGGCAGTCTGTTCTTTCTCCATGCTGATTGACCGAAATTCTGAGTCCACGTCCTACCTCTTGGCGACGAGATATATCGCTGGCACTACGCTTTAACATGCAAATTGCGAAAACATTGGGGTTGTCCCAGCCTTCACGCAAGGCCGAATGAGAAAAAATAAAGCGAGTTGGTTCATCAATGGTTAAAAGGGCCTCTTTATTTTTGAGTATTAGGTCGTAGGCTGATTGGTCTTTTGAGTATCCCTTTTCTGAGCCTCGCCTTATGGTGTTTGGATTTGTCATGCGCCCCTTTTTGTCTACTGAAAAGTAACCGTTGTGTGTTTTACTAGCATCAATCTCTATTAAATAATTTCTGTATGACTCACTGCCTCGTGTTGCATCAGAAAGATACTGCTCGATTTGTGTTTTGTACTCATCCTCGAATATTCGTGCATACTCACCTTTCTTATCTGATCTTTCGTAGTCTCTGTACTTTTTCACCTCGTCAATGAAAAATAGGGAAAGGACTTTCACGCCCTGTGCAAAAACCTGACTCTCTTTATCCATGTGTGTTATTATCGTCTGGCGGATCTGCCACCTGCGAATGTCCTTTTCTGTCACATCTCCCGTCGCTTCACCGACTTTTATCCTCTCGCCATTTTTGAATTCAACAACATCCTTGCGGGCATCAATGCTTTCAATAATGTAGCCCCTGTATTGCGAAAGTTCATTTGAAATGCAATAGAGATCAGCGTGTGTATCGCTACCTGACTTGAGGCGACGGATCTGACGTTTAATTTTGCCTGACCTTAACTTTACCTCTATCTCAATCCTCGCGGTCGGCGGATGGGTTGATGATGTGTCAATACCCTCAACGAATAAATATGGACTGGCAATGTGGTCGTCATCCAAAATGCTGATTCCCATTACAGATATTTTTTTTACAAGTTTTTGATTGATAGCGTCCAGTGCATCAAGGCGATGTATCAAGCAGTGTTGGTGGCGATGCGTGGCAGAATAGCGGAGCGCCATTAAGGGGTTAAATTCGGGTAAGGATTTAAGTGTGGAGGAACCCATTTTTTGTGGCTCATCCATGATGAGTATAGGGCGATTCGCACTGAGAACCTCCATTGGGCTACGGGACCTGAATTGATCTGATTTTTCGTAAATGAGTCGTTTGGTCGATCTGGTATTAAAGGTTTGGATGTTAATGATCATAACATTCAAGTCTGGATTTGATGAAAAACTATGCACATCATGTAGTGTTTCTTTATTGAAAATGAAACAGTGAGGAATATGCCCGTAGTCTTCCATGAAATGTTGGGACATACTTTTGAATGCACTAACGACCCCCTCCCGTACCGCTATACTGGGCACGATTACAATGAACTTTGACCAACCATATTTTTTGTGCATTTCAAACATGGTTTTAATGTAGCAGTACGTCTTGCCAGTCCCAGTTTCCATCTCAATGTCGAGATTGATTTCTGCGCCTGGGTCATAACTCGGTAGAGATTTCTTCAATGTTCCATTTCCATCAATGGTCTTAAAATCCTGCAACGTCTCCGAGAGTATCAGGTGTTGACGCTCCTGTACTGATCGTATATTGTTAATCAGTCTTTTCTGGTCTATCGCATAATGACTGTTACGGTAAACATTTTCCTGATAACATAAAGGGTTTTGTTGATCTTCTTGATCCATCATGTAAGGTGATTTGACTCCCCTCTCCTGTCCGTTAAAACAGTCAATTACGGCTTTAACCGCGGCCGTCTGATAATCTTGGATTTTGTATTTAAGATTCATGGGCAGTTTTAAATTATCTTTAACTTCGTGGTGGGTGATATTTGGTCAAACAAGTGATTAACATTGATTTTAACGGCATCCGAGATGAATGCGTTGTCGCGGAACACTGCGCAATGGGGAGACTTGTATGCTAACTCCTTTGCCAGTTCGTCGGTTATTCCTTCATCAAAACAAGCGACAATATTTTTTTCATTTACAAAAAACACCGTTTTACCCAATATGATCTCATTTCTGATGGGGAGATTTAGATCCATCCCCATTTCAATGATTATTTGAAATAGGATGTCCTCGTGGGTTCTGTCATCTTTTATCGTGTCAATTAATTCTATCAGTTGCGTTTGATTTACTTCGCTTGGTCGATAGAAGACCTCCTTCATGTTTGAAGAATCAATTCTGAACGCACGGAAGCCTACATCCTGATTCCAGTCTTGATGAAATACCCCCCCCCCATTTTTTTGCCCGCCCTGCGAATACGCTCTCTGCTGATGGCGGAAATGGTGGTGAAGCCTGCTTTGAAAGCGATTTCACCCTCCTTGATCTGCTCGTCTAATTGCACCATGATAAACTTTCTGTTTTTTCCATCATCTGCATTTTGGAGCATTACAGAGTGGGCTGTTGTGGACGTTCCTGCAAAGAAGTCCAAAACGATGTCGTTTTCTCCCGTCACACCCTCAATGAGTTGCTGAAGCACGATCTCATCTTTGGGGAAAGGAAAAACTTTCCCGCCCATCAGTTCTGCCAACCGTTTTGAAGCTCCACGTCCATCTTGGTAAAATACACTATATGGGACGCTGTATTCTCTGTCTTTCAGGTAACTCTTCTGACTTGGAACTGAATTCTCGTCAAGTCCGAAACAAATACGATCTTCATCAATCATTTTCTGCATCTTATCAGGGGGGAAGCGCCAACCATTGGAAGGGGTCTTTACGGGAAACTTGGTCACTGGATGATTGATTTTGTATTTTTTTCCGCCCACCGAGGGACTTGATATATTATCTGGAAAGTAAATGCCACGAGCGTCTACATGGCAATAATGACGGTGATCCTTCGCTGGATCACCGTCATTGAGGTTGGCGTACCATTCCTTCAACTTCAAAGTCATTTGGTCGTAATCATCCCCGTGTTGGCGCTTCAGTCTATCATGCTGGGAATAAATGTCCTCCAGGCCACGCTTACGTGTACGCCATTTGACTTTGGCTTTCTTTAGACATGCTCTGTCGCGAGCATAGCACACGATGTATTCGTGCGAAACTGACACAAGTTGGGACTGATTTTTCCTCCCTGCCGCCCAAACAATATCAGCTACGAAATTTGATTCCCCAAATATCTCATCCATGATTAAACGGAGGCGGGGGTGTTCATTCTGATCAATCGATACGAAAATTGCACCGTCAGGGGTAAGTAGATCCTTTGACAATTTAAGTCTCGGAACTATCATGTTAAGCCAGTCTGAATGAAATCTTCCGTTTGTGTCAGGATTGGAAACAAGTCTATCTCCTTCAAGTGCTCTCTCTCCAGAACGTATTTCATAGGATTCTTGATCTTGCACGAATGTGTCACGGTAAATCAAATCTGCACCCTTATTGTATGGAGGATCAATGTAGATCATCTTGACTCTTTCTTTATAGATATTTTTCAAGAGTTTTAGTGCTTCAAGATTATCTCCTTCAATAAATAGATTTTGGGTTGTTTCAAAGTGAAGACTCTCCTCCCTGACAGGTCTGAGTGCACTGGCACTGACTGTATTCACTACCAAGGATTCCACTCTTCCAGGCCAATTTAGTCCGTGCCTTTCCTGATCCCCTGTGAAACTGCGCTCCTCCAAGATACTACGTAGTAGGTTGAAGTCGATCTTCTTCTGCAGTCTGCCCGAAGAATTATCCCGTACCTCGCTGATGCATTCGGGAAACATTTCGCCTATTTTTTCGATGTTTTTCTGGCGGTTATCGGGGGTTTGCATTTTGAGTTTATCCATGACTGTGGAATAAGTTTAACTGGATGGAAAATGACTTGACTAGTATTCACATACAAGGCGGGGGGCAGGCTTCCCCGTTGTACATGTAATTGCAGTGGACTGAGAGGCGCAGTCTGCATAATCGAGAGTGCTGCACGGGGTGGTCAGTGGCATACTGAATGATGGATAAATTTCCTGCTCACAAAGATAAGGTATGTATATGTACGAAGCAAGTTAAGCGCTTCCTGTATTCTGTGGCGGGGCGAAAAATCGTTCGGCCCTCAGGTATATAATTCCCACCAATAAACACACTGAAAGTCTTGAATCTTGGGGCAGACATGTCATGCCTATATTCAGGATTCCTACTAATGCCCGTTGAATCTTGGCATAGATGATTCTATCATGTTGGAATCATCCGCAGGGGTGTGTTGCCAATAGGTGAACAATTTGGCTTCCCGGTTGAGGGTTGCTCATGTAGCTCAGCATCCGGTATTCCATCAATGCAGGGTAATAACTCAGAGTTGAAACTATGTCTTCCATTTCTTGATGCAACTGATCAAACTTCGCTTTGATTTTCTAATGAATGCCGTAAATCTCATTCTACATTAATCATAATCCGTCTTCAGTGCAGTTCACAAATACGTTTTCTTAATGGTTGAATTTAGCTATCCTCTACCGCTATTGTAATCTGAATAGCTACTCCTTAGATATTGGGCCATGTCTCTGTGTCTTTATCACATTTTCTTGAAGATATAGAATCGTTCAAATTTGTGACGATTTCTTCATTGATTGATTCGCTATCCTATCAACCACAATTATCAGCTTTTCAACCTGATTCGCTTTGAATTAGACGCTCATTGATTCAGTGACAAGTTTACGGCTGGCTTGCAACAGCCAATACAATTCCAGTAGCAACTGAGGCATTCAGAGATTCTATATCTCCTGTCATCGGTATTGAGAAGAGTTCATCACAGAGACGCTCCGTATCTGGATATAGCCCCCGATCTTCACTTCCTATGATCAGAACGACTGGACATTGCCAGTTAATATCCCACATTGATATCGTTCCCGTTGAAGATGCACCATAAACATAATACCCCCGTTCTTTGAGTTCTGGGATAATGTCGGCCAGCCTTCCGACACGCGCTATCGGAATACGCAGGGCTGCTCCACTACTTGATTTGATTGTTGATGTGCTCACTGGTGCCATATGATGAGAACTTACGATAATACCCTTCACATCAAAAGCAACGGCTGATCGAATAATTGCACCAAAATTCCGAGGATCCTGAATCCCATCCAATAATAAAATGCGTGGGCAAAGCTCACGAGTCATATTAAGGTCTGAGGCAATATTGGATAACAGTTTACTATAATTCCAATATGAAAAGGCAGATTCAACTGCAATTGCTCCTTGATGAATAACTCCACCTGCCAAGCGCTGCAATCCACTCAATGGGAGAAACTTAACAGGAATCCCTGCTCTGATTGCCACATTTCGAATTGGATTTAATCCTTTAATTTCTTTTTGAAGATATACCTTTTCAATGGATGCAGGACTACGCTCCAATGCCTCTCGAACTGCATTGCGACCTGCAATGATCACCAATGAGTTATCGGACATCCGATTCTACAAATCCTACCAAAGTATCTACTATTGATTCTGCAACACTCGCCTGCTCGGGCTTCATAAGAACACTCCTGAGAATACGCACATATTGTTGATCTAATGTGATTGAAGGCATTCGCATATGAAGATCTTTTGAATTTACACGAAGCGTGCTGAGAAAAATTGGATCCGTTGATGATGCCATTGAAGCCTCAAATAGCGCCTGAGATGCTTGATCAATCTCGCTTGCTAACCCTGTCTCAATATCAGGAAAATAGCCCACAATATCAAGATCTGGCTTCCCCCAGCTTCTTAGTGGGGTATCTTCTAAAGCTGCATGCCAGCGCTGAGCGGCGTCAAGACACATAGCCATTATAGGACCAAGTCCACGGTTGGAAGCCAATGGCAATAACTCAAGCGTCAGCCACAATGCTCCAGCGGCAGCCCCCGCTCGAGAACACTCTAAACTAATTTCTCCAAGATGTAATTCGTCACTCGTAAAATATGTGTATGGAGATTCATGAACATAATGGCGGCCCACCTTTGGATCACGAAATAAAATACAACCGCATCCATAGGGTTGTAACCCATGCTTATGAGGATCTATAACCACCGAATCTGCCTCTTCAATCGCCTCAAGCTCATTGGAAACTCTGTCACTTAGACTATCGGTTCCAGCCAATAACCTAAAAAATCCTCCATATGCAGCATCAACATGAATTCTAACCCCATACTGACTACAGAGCTGAACGGCCTCTTGAATTGGATCTACTGCACCGAGTCCAGTGTTCCCACCAGTGAGCACCACAGTTCCAATATCCTTCAATCTTAATTGCTCTTCAAGACAATTAAGATCAATCCTTCCATCAGGATCGGATTGGATATGCTCAACAGAAACGCCCAGTACGTTGGCCATACGGGCATGTGTATAATGTGCTGCACTACCGACTGCTATGATCTTATCTGGATTCTCTTGCCGACTTACAAATAATGCTTCTAGGTTAGCAATCGTCCCACTCGTGGTTAAATGTCCGAGGCTGTGTTCAGGGAAGTTGAACATCTTAGCCAGCTTATCAACTACTTCTTTTTCCATCGCTGCAGTGGGCGGACCTCCATCTAATGCGTGATTATTTGGATTGATACGCATTGCGGTTACATACCCCAAGATAGCTACAGGGTGGGGCGGCTTGAGCATCTGCCCTGCGTAACGAGGATGAAAAAATGGATAGTTTTCCGCAAGACGGTTCACATAGATTTCATAAGCTTCGCTCAGTACCTGATGGTCAACCCGTAGAGAAGGATGCGTTTCAAAGACTCCCCAGCGTGATTCCCATGTGCTGATGCATCGATCAGCTTCTTTGAGCCAACTTCCAAGGGTCTGGGGCGCAACGGTCTCCACCATTACTTGCGCCGAGTCAATACACAAAGTCCTAATATTCCAATAATGATCATGAACACCGAAATTACTTCCGCCTGAGTGACCTCTAAACCAAATACATTAAATAAATTATTAACACGAATTTGCTCAATCAAAAGACGCTCTACACCAAAAAATAGAATCGTCAGGGATGCCAGCCACCCCGCCTTAAACGGATGATTGCGCAAGCTCCAAAGGACACCAAATAAGACCGATGCTATCACAAATTCATAAATTGATGTTGGATAGACCCCAGATTCTGGAAGGGTCTGTCCCAGAATATTATTCGGATAGGTCTCTCCCCAGAGCCAATCAGGAATGAATCCCGGCTGTTTATCTGGATCTGCGGGAATCCCCCAATCTCCATCTCCAGCGAGATGGCACCCAATACGCCCGATCCCATAGGCGAGTAAGACTGTAGGTAAGATCGCATCCACAAATCGAAATAAGCTGACTCCTGATTGTCGCACATACCAGATGATTCCTCCAGCAGCCACAATCAATCCCCCATAAAACGTTAATCCTCCCTGCGAAAATATCATGGCAGCTGGATTCAACATAAACTCTCCCCAGTTTTCAAGAATATGGAAAATCTTTGCGCCAACAACCCCTCCCACAACCGCGATGACAGTGACTGTCCCAACCATAGAGGCGGGGCTTACTTGGGCAACCTGTTTTTTGCCCGACTTACTCTTGGTTGAAATCTTCGCAGAACCGATCGTGCCCGTTAAATACAGCCGATCAAGCTCACGCCGTGTCAGCCATGCAGCCGTTAAAAAAGCAATAGCCATCATAGCACCGAAAGAATAAATCGTAATCGACTCCATTCCCAGAAATTCAACTGGGAGTGGGATTTCAAGAAGGCGAGGATACATCTATGTACTTGATTTAGTGATTCGTTCAACGAGATCTGAAAAAAAGACTTCCTGCTCCTGCCCTGTTTCCATGTCTTTGACAGTCGCACGGTCGGCCTTGACTTCTTGATCTCCAATAATGATCGCGAAAGTTGAATTTGCGCGATTTGCTAAACGCAGTTGTGCTTTCATTGAGCGGTGACCGAGTTCCATGCCCACACGAAGATGAGACTTACGCATCTGTGATGCAACCTGAAATGCCTTTTCATGTGCCATGTCACCCACTGCAATAATCCATACATCATATTTAACGGATCCATGTTCCTTACATAAGTCTTGGTTCTCCATCGCTAGAATCAAACGTTCTACCCCAGCAGCAAAGCCGATCGCTGGGATGGCGGCTTTTGCACCAATTTCTGGGGCGAGTGAATCATAGCGCCCCCCACCGGCCAACGCATTCTGGGCTCCGATCCCTTTGACTTCAAACTCAAAGGTAAAGTGAGAATAATAATCCAAGCCCCTGACCAACATTGGATCTTCAACAAATGGAATTCCTACAGAAGAAATGAGCCGCTTAATTGATTCATAGTTGATCGCACTTTCTTCGTCAATATACTCCGTAATGAGTGGGGCATTCTCCAAAATTACTCGCTCTGCTTCAACTTTTGTGTCTAAAATTCGAAGCGGGTTCTGCGAAAGACGATCGCGACTAATTTGGGTGAGTTGCTCGGCAAATGGAGTTAAATAGCCCACCAATGCATCTCGATAGGTTGCTCTGGCTTCTGCATTGCCAAGAGTATTGATCTTTAATGTGGTATCACCTATTCCAAGGACCTGATAGAGATCTGTCATGAGTGCAATCACCTCAGCATCTGCCCGGGGGTCATCGGTCCCAATGACTTCTGCACCAAACTGATGGAACTGCCTGTAACGTCCTTTCTGAGGGCGTTCAGCCCTAAAACAGGGGCCAATATAATAGTACCGTTGAACCCCCGGATTTTGATCTAAATGATGTTGTAGATAAGCGCGCATGATGGGAGCTGTCATTTCTGGTCGAAGGACATAACTATGATTACCCCGTTCAAAGGCAAACATTTCCTTAGAGACGATATCTGTGGTCTGACCAACTCCACGAGCGATCAATCCTGTATGCTCTAGCGTCGGGGTACGAATTTCAGAATACCCATAGTTAGCCATCATTTCATCAATGATCCCTTCAAGATAACTCCAAATCTCGGTGCACTCGGTCGCGCGCTGAGCGCCAGGGTATATATCAAATGTTCCTTCTATATTTTGAAAAGAATTCTTCACGAATATTGGAATTAAGAATATTGGAAATAGGCGGTATCTTTCTGCAACTGCTCTACGGTCCATATCATGTCTTCAGGCATCTCCTCGGTAAACTCCATGAACTTACCAGTCATGGGATGAATAAATCCTAATGATCTTGCATGAAGGGCTTGGCGATTCAGAACATCAAATATATTCTTGTAGAACACTTTTCGGTTCCGAGTCACTGGACCCCATCTAATGGAAGCGCCACCATAATCGGCGTCTCCTAACAAAGGATGTCCCACATAGTGCAAGTGAACCCGTATTTGATGTGTCCTTCCAGTGCTGAGTTGAAATCGCATTAATGATGCTGCTCCCAAGATCTCATGAGTTTCATAGTGTGTTACAGCCGAACGACCATCAGGGCGTACAGTCATCAGAACTCTATTTTTTGATGACCTGCCAATAGGAGCATCAATTGTGTCAGAACGCGGATCAGGAGTTCCCCAAACAATGCCAACATACTGTCTTTTCACAGATCTACTTTCAAACTGCTTCTGTAACGCGCGATGTGCAGATTCGTTTTTGGTTACGACTAAAAGACCCGTAGTATCCATATCAAGACGATGAACGATCCCAGGACGAAATGGGGCATCTTTGGGATACGGTAATGCAGAACCGACATGGTATAACAGAGCATTGACTAACGTTCCAGTTGGCCTCCCTGCACCTGGATGCACGGGCATTTTCGATGGTTTATTGATCACCATGAGGCACTCATCTTCATAGACAATATCAATGGGTAAGTCCTGAGGAATCAGATTTAGAGGTTTCTCAAGGGGGAATTTCCATGAGATGATTGCATCGGGAAACACCTGATGTGATGACCGAACAATGACCTTATCATCAACGGTTACATGCCCCCCTTGAATCAACTTCTGTGCTTGACTTCGAGAACCAATCACCTCCACTTGCGCCAAGCAAACATCAAGGCGCTGTTGTAAGACTACAATAAAACTGTTCTCAGCCATTCTACTCAATCAATTGACTCTGAATACATTGCCATAAATTCTGTTTCAGGGACTCTAATCCAAATTCGGTCACAGCACTAATTAAACAAACCTGCTCCTGAAGTCCAAATTGATTTCTCGCTCTTCTGAGAACATCAGCATGTTTATTCTGTGGAAGCAAATCCGCTTTGGACAATGCAATCATTCGGCGTTTGTCTAAGAGCTTCGGATCATAAGAGGATAATTCATGGATTAGGCTCTGGAACTCCTCTACATAATCATTTGATGTGACTGGAATTAGAAATAATAGTACTGCATTCCGTTCAATATGTCTAAGAAAGCGTAATCCTAGCCCTTTCCCCTGACTCGCTCCAGTGATAATTCCTGGAATATCCGCAATTACAAATGATTGAAACTCATCCACACTCACAACTCCTGGAGACGGCACCAGCGTTGTAAATGGATAATCGGCAATCTTAGGGCGGGCTGCCGACACCGAGGCAACCAGTGTACTTTTGCCCACATTGGGAAATCCCACGAGCCCCACATCCGCCAACATTTTCAATTCCAACTGAACTTTTTTCTCCTCTCCAGACTCTCCTGGCTGTGCATAACGAGGGACTTGATGGGTGGCAGATTTGAAAAATGCATTCCCTTTTCCACCCCGCCCTCCTTTAACGAGTATAAGGCGATCTCCATGGTTGACAACTTCACCAATGAATGTATCAGTATCTGATAATTTAACCAATGTGCCACATGGGACACGTAGAATCAAGTCTTTCCCATCCTTCCCAGCGCGATGACTCCCTTGGCCTCCCCCTCCATTAGATGCGCGCTGATGCGGATTGTACCTCAAATCCAACAGCGTATAAAGTTGTTTATCCGCTTCAATGATTACCGATCCGCCCCGCCCACCATCTCCCCCAGCAGGCCCTCCTTTTGGAACGAATTTTTCCCTCCGAAAGGCGACACTCCCAGCACCTCCATTCCCACTTCTTGCGTAAATTGTCACATGGTCTACAAACTGCATTGTGTCTAACAATGAAAACAGTAACGATTTATACTGATGGGAGTTGTGAAGACAACCCTGGGCGCGGGGGATGGGCTGCTATCCTTAAGTATAATGGAAAAGAGCGAATAATTTCTGGAGGAGAACCCGAAACAACCAATAACCGCATGGAACTCACTGCTGCTTTGAAAGCTCTTCAGGCACTGAAACGGCCTTGTACGGTAAAACTTCATACAGATAGTCAGTATCTTAGACATGCATTTATTAATAATTGGATCCGAAAATGGCAATCCAATGGATGGATAACTTCAAATCGCCAACCTGTCAAAAATCAAGATCTCTGGAAAGAGTTGTGGAAGCAAAATCAAATTCATGATGTTCAATGGATTAAAGTTAAAGCACACGCCAACAATAAACTCAATAATCGGGTTGATCAACTTGCCGTCAAAGCACGAAATCGTATCCTTTGACCCAACGATTAACGCAACATCTTAACACATTGAGTGATTCATGCTCATCTTGCTTGTAACTATTTTTACAAATGTTCTACCATTGGGTGCACCTCTGTGCCCCGAAGAGTGTGTTCTCTCGGCGACTTACGTCACCCAAGAAATCCAGATTGATGGTGTCTTAAACGAACCCGCTTGGCTAGATGCAGCTGTTGCGACGGGTTTTACTCAGTATTCTCCCACCGAAGGGGCCCCTGCCACACAAAAAACAGAAGTCCGTATCCTATATGGAAAAAGTCAGGTATTTATCAGTGCATTCATGCGGGATTCCGAACCTGAGTCCATCCGACGTAATCTTGGCCGCCGCGATGCCTATAACCAAGCCGACTGGTTCATAGCATCTATTGATTCCTATTTTGATCGCAAAACGGCTTATAATTTTGCCGTCAATGCCGCGGGGGTCCAAGCCGATGGTATTTATACTGGGAATCGAAGATTTGGGGGAGGATTCGACTTTGACACCTCATGGGACGCTGTCTGGGATAGCGATGTCCGGCAAACGGCCGAAGGCTGGATCGTTGAAATGCGAATCCCCTTAACCATGTTACGTTTTTCTGATTCTGCGAATCAGCGCTGGGGAATCAATTTTCGGCGCATTATTCCACGTCTTGGAGAAATCAGTGACTGGGTTCTGATCCCAAGAGCCGACCGCAGTAGTGGCACGGTTGCACAATATGGCATCCTTGAGGGCATCGTTGAAATTCGACCCAGACGAAATATCCAAGTTTCTCCTTACACCGTTGGTAATGCCCTCCGTGATTCCGAAGAATCCACCTCTTCGGTGACCGCCGATATTGGGGCTGATCTCAAAATTGGACTCTCTTCTAACGTCACCTTGGATGCAACGATCAATCCTGATTTTGGTCAGGTAGAGGCCGATCCTGCTGAATTGAATCTGACCGCATTTGAAACGTTTTTTCCAGAGAGACGCCCATTCTTTACCGAAGGCATATCCGTGTTTAACTTCAATGTCGTCCGAGGAGCATCCCTGTTGTATACACGGCGAGTGGGCTCGCAGGCATCGGTCTTGGGAGCTACAAAACTTTCTGGGCGCACATCGCGAGGATTAGACTTTGGGATCCTTGGTGCCTCAACTGGTGACAACTTCAAACCCCAGAATCATTACGGGGTAGCACGGGTACGCCAGCGCATTGGTGACCTTTCTAATATTGGTGGAATTGGTACATTCTATGATAGTGTTCACGGCCAGCGGAGTTATACCGCAGGAACAGATTGGGACTTCCGAATCCTTAATAATCAATACAGCCTATCTGGACAACTTAGCGGCACTCTCCGGAATGAAGATGGAGAATCAGAGCAGGGATTTGCATTAACGACCGAATTTGAGCGTCAACGAAGTATTTGGAATTTTTCTACTGATCTAGCACTCATCAGTAATGGCTACAACACCAATGATCTTGGTCGACTTCGTCGTGACAATTATATCAATTTGTCTGCAGGTGTAGAGAATCAAATTAATGGGGGGAATCCATTTGGACCTTTTCGTCGGGCCTCTGCCTTTTTATTTATCGGAGGTGGCTTCTCTTATGATCAACTTCTTGGAGATGGATTAGGAATATTTTTATTCTCCGATTGGATCCTTCGCGGCTATCAAGAAATTGAATTCAATTTGTTTTCCGACTATCTGTTTGGAGGTTACACTGATTTTGAAACTCGAGGCTTGGATCCCCGAGCACGCCCTCGTGAGATGCGCTTTGAACTTGAATATCGGACAGATACCCGACGTAAATGGATCTTTGAGCCATCTATTGAGACGACCGTTCTTGGTGATGGAGGTACAGTTTTGAGCCCTGAACTGGAGCTACTGTGGAATGTAACCCCAAACCTGACGATGTCAATTGAAACCCAAATCAGCCGTGAGCATAATTCCACTGAATGGGCCGCCAATGAGGCATTTCGATTTGACGGCTCCTCTCTGCTGATCAGCCAAGAAAGTGACGAAGATCCATCAGAAGCCGAATTCTGGCATCCCGTGCCCCACAATGCTGCGCTCAGTCAAGTCCTCGCTGCGCGTGAGCCTTGGGATGCTCTCGGTAATCATTATGTGCCTATTTTTGGACATCGCAATACGCAGGCAGCAGACATCACGTTACGGACTGGGATTACGCTCTCCCCCCGACTGTCAATCCAATTTTATGGTCAGCTTTTTGCAGCGCGTGGACAGTATACAGATATTGAAGCCTTGCAAGATCGTGATACACTTGTCCCGATTTCTGGGTGGCCGAAAACGTATGACTTTGCATTTAGCCGATTTCAGACCAACACCGTAGCACGATGGGAATATCGCCCAGGATCGGTTCTGTATGTGGTGTGGTCTCAGTCACGCTCCACTAATGATGATGGCTTGGATCCATTCAACATCGCTGGGGTTTCGCCGTATGATCAGACGACATCCAATCAACTGCTTAATACATTTGACCTCCCACCTGTGAATGTACTATTAATCAAATTCAGCTATAAATTTCTCAACTAATGGGCCTTATCTCTATGAGTAACCATCTCACAAATCCTTTTGAAGAGTTCTCGGAGTTCCCAACGCAAACGGACACCCACTATGGCGCAGACATCGCCAATCATAGACGTAACACCGCATTGTACCATAATTTTTGCAAATTGCAAATTGTTACTCACGATATAATCCCCTACTAATCATCATCCTTTACTCTTGAAAGTAGAATTCCATCATGGATTATGGTAAACATCTATCGTAAATTCATTATAAGGAGACCGATAAATGCGGACTGATTCCATAGATTCTATCCCACAATCCAAAAGTAAATTCACACTATCAATGAATTTTTTCAAAATTCATCAGACGGCTGAGCACATCCGAACTGTGTGGACCACCTTCTTGCTCTGCCTTGTAGTCATCAATGTTAAGGCGCAGGAATTAGAGATTGAAACTCCTACATCTCATATTGCATTTATCGCTGATTCTGCCAACGCATTGGCAACAGAAATAAGAGACCTAACTCAACAGGAATTAGGGATGCTCGTGCGAGACGAATTCAGTGTTTCGTTTCCCAATATTCAATTTATCACATCTAGCGATGTACAGGGTGCGCTTCTGGAGTTGATGGTAGACGAGGAGGTTACAATGATCGTGACCTTAGGAATCATTGCATCCGATATTGCAGTCCGTGGGGCTCCATGGCCAAAACCCGTCATTGCTGGGGGTATCTTTGATGCGGCATTTCAGGGATTTCCAGAAACTAACGGTACAAGTGGAGTGGAGAACCTCACCTATATTGCCCCGCCATCTGGTTCAATCATCAGGGATCTACTCAAATTTCGTGAGCTTAGCTATTTTGAAAAGGTTGCTCTGTTGATTGACGAGGTATTGATTATCACATACGAAGCCTTTATTAATCATGTTGTCGAATCTGCCTTAGAGCAAGACATTGTGCTGGTGCCTGTACCTGTCGGCGCAACTACTTCTGGTACCCTTGAGCAGATGAGTGACGATATTGATGCAGTCTACCTGACTCCATTACCTCAATTGAATATCAATGAATTTCAGCGCCTTGCACAGGCGCTTACCGCGCGTGGACTACCATCATTTTCTTATACGGCTACTGATGTTGAGAAAGGGATTGCCGCCTCACTTGAATCCATCAATGTGCAGCAATTTTCGAGAAGGGTCGCACTCAATATCTACAGAATCCTTCTTGGTGATGACCCAAGTCAAATCCCTGTAACCTTCCCCACAAATGAAGATTTAGTGATCAATATGCGCACACTCAATAGCCTGTCGATTGTGCCTCCACTGAATCTTGCACTAGATGCGCGTAGACTCTTTGAAACCCCAGAGAATATACAGCGCTCTGTCACGCTCCTAAGCGTGATGGAAGAGGCGCGCATGGCTAATTTGGAATTAGCCATAGAGGATCAAGTAGTCGCTGTAGGATTAGAAGATGTAAGAATTGCACGTTCGGGGCTACTTCCTCAGTTGGAGATTGCAGGGACAGGAACCACCGTCTCTAAAGAGGTGGCCGAATCATCCTTTGGCATGCAACCGCAGCATTCGGTTGATAGCCGTCTCACCTTTCAGCAATTGCTGTATTCTCCTGGAGCAAATGCCAACTTATCTGCTCAGAAATCTCTTCAGCAATCCAGAGAGCAATCTCGGGAAACCGTTGAACTTGATGTGGTACTACAGGCAGCCGAAGCGTATCTAAATCTCTTGCGAACGAAAACCCTTGAGCAAGTGCAACAAGACAATCTTGAACTCACTCTCACTTCATTACAAATGGCTGAGCAGAGAGAGCGGATTGGAACGGCCGGGCCTGGCGAACGTCTCCGACTCACGAGTGAATTATCCAGACGACGGGCTGACAGAATCTCGGCTTTTGCTCAACGCTCTGTTGCTGAAACGGCTCTGAACCAAATTCTTAATCGACCTCTTAATGAACCATTCACTACACCAGAATCTGACTTAGAGGGACGCGCTCTCCTTGAAGGCAGCCTGTCTACGACTTACCTCTCCGAGATATCCAGATTTAATATACTGGCGAACTTCTTATCAGAGGTTGCAATTAATGCTTCCCCAGAAATTCGGAGCCTTGATGCTGCCATTGCAGCTCAAGAGTTTATCGTATCGTCTACACGTCAAACGTTTTATCTTCCGTCGGTTGCACTTCAGGGCAATTTGTCAACTAATCTCCTACGTGAAGGGGCTGGAAGTGAAGCCCCCTCTACTGGTTTTCCTGCAACCGAATCTCCTAATTTTCCATGGTCAGCAGGTGTCTCAGTGAGTCTACCTCTTTTTCAAGGAAACGCCCGATATGCACGGCGTAATCAATCCAAGTCCAGACTCATTCAATTGCAGCTTCAACGTGAATTAGCGTCCCGAGGGATAGAACAGAATCTTCGCGCTCAGCTTCAATTTGCCGCGACTAGTTTGGCTGTCGTCCGCGAAAGTGAATCAGCGGCTGAGACCGCTCGCCAGTCATTGGATATTGTTACTGATGCCTATGAACAAGGACTAGTGAATGTTGTTGATCTTCTTCAAGCACAGACGAATGCTCTCATTAGTCAGCGAGGAGTCACCAATGCCATCTTTGATTATCTTATTAACTTGAAGAGAGTTGAGCGTGCCGTAGGACAATTTGAAGCATTCTCATCCCCCGAAGAAAGAGCTAACTTTATTGAACAACTGGACATACACATCCAAGCTTTAGAGCAAGCACGATGAACCATAAAAACATACCCTATTATCAATGGATTGCCACACTGCTTATGATTGTCAGCGGCTTATCCCTAACCGGCTGTGGAAATCAACAAGAGGACACCAGCCCAATCATTCGGCCCGTCCGATACGCGGTGGCAACCGTTGCTGGCAATCAGCTAACCCGAACCTTCCCAGGTGTTGCTCGGGCAGCATCGGAACAGGATCTTGCGTTCCGTGTGTCTGGGATAGTGACATCTGTTGAGATTGATGTCGGGAGTCAAGTTCGTAGAGGCCAAGTCCTTGTTCGGCTTGACTCAGGTGATTTGGTTCTGCGCCAACAACAGGCCGAGGCAGGTCTGGCCCAAGCCCGTGCACAGTCACGCAATGCGAAGGCAAACTATGAGCGCGTCGTTGCACTTTACGAAAGTGGAAATACATCAATGAGCGATCTAGATGCCATTCGTGCCTCTTTTGAATCTGCCAATGCATCTGAGGTGTCCGCTGAGACTGCTCTCCGCCTCGCACAGCAACAGGTCGCCTACTCTCAACTCATCGCCCCAATTAATGGATCCATTAGCCAAGTAAACGTTGATGTCAACGAAACAGTGGGTATAGGTCAAACTGTGGTCGTTCTCATTGATACCGATCAAAATCCAGAGGTACAAGTCACGGTTCCAGAGGTATTTATCGGGGGTGTCGCTGCTGGTGATACAGCAGAGGTCGTCTTTGGGGCGCTTGCGTCTAGATCACTGAACTCAGTGGTAACAGAGGTAGGATCTGCTGCTTCTGGAGCTGGAGGCTTTCCCGTAATTGTACGGCTTTACGGAGATGACGATTTGGTCGGTGTCCGCCCCGGAATGGCCGCTGAGGTTACGTTTCTGATCGATGTACTCTCTGATTCCTCTGGTGTCTTCGTCCCACCTCAGGCGGTTCAACAGGATCAATCGGGACGTTTTGTCTTTGTGCTCTCTCAGGTTGATGCTCAAGGAGTTGCGACTGCTGAGCGTCGAACTGTTTCAACTGGTTCACTAACCCCAGACGGTATAGAAATCCTTAATGGAGTTAGCGCTAATGAGTATGTGGCAACTGCGGGGCTGGCAACTCTGGTGAATGGACAGAACGTTCGTCTCCTTGACCTCTGATGACTGAATGAATATTACTCGGTACGCCATTGATAACCGTGTGGCCACCTTTGTGCTACTGACAGTGATTACGCTGTCTGGTATCACGGCTTATCTGGAGCTTCCCCGTGCGGAAGATCCAGGGTTTCTAATCCGCAATGCAATTGTAACGGCTCAGTTTCCAGGTGCAAGTCCTGAACGTGTTGAACTGTTGGTGACCGATCGGATTGAGCGGGTGATTCAAGAGATTCCTGAGGTGAAAAATATTAGCAGTGAATCTCGTACTGGATTATCAATCATTACTGTATCTCTACAAGAAACAGTAAACGATTTGCCTCCTGTTTGGAATTTACTACGACGTAAGGTTGAGAGTGTTACGAGTGAATTGCCTCAGGGAGTCGTTCCGTTTGTTGATGACCAACTAGGGGAGTTATATGGTACGGTGATTGCCCTTACAGCTGACGGATTTTCTGCAACAGAGAAGAAAGAAATTGCTGAGCAAGTGCGAGATATCTTTCTCAAGATTGATGATGTTGCAAAAGTTGACATCCGAGGAATTCAACAAGAGCGGATTTATGTGAATTTTGACAATGCACGTCTATCTGGCTTAGGACTCTCGGCAGCTCAACTACAAAACATTCTACAATCAAGTAATATCATCATCTCTGGTGGACAGGTGGAAACTGGAGTTGAGCGAATTGTATTGGAGCCGACTGGAAACTT
The DNA here is from genome assembly GCA_026709065.1 of Bacteroidota bacterium. GTDB lineage: Bacteria > Bacteroidota > Rhodothermia > Rhodothermales > Bin80 > Bin80. The sequence continues at coordinate 5,880 of JAPOTS010000052.1, read as the reverse complement.
TACTTCCGTTGAGGATATTCGCCAAACTTTAATTTCGCTACCTGGCACAGGGGAGACTGTATTCTTGGGTGATGTTGCTGAGGTAGAACGCGGATATGCGGAGCCCCCGCAAGTTCGGATTCGTGCGAACGGTCATGAGGCTTTGGTTTTGGGGATTTCAATGCGAACAGGGGGTAATATCATCCAATTAGGTGAGAACATCACTGCTACGATTGCAGACCTTGAGCAACAGTACCCGATTGGTGTTTCTTTTGATATTCTATCATTCCAGCCTGGTGTGGTGGATCGTGCGATATCGACTTTTGTGACTTCCATTCCTCAAGCGGTTGGAATTGTTTTGGCATGCATGCTCATTTTTTTAGGGCTACGGACAGGATTAGTGGTGGCATCATTAATCCCTATGACGATCTTAGCCACATTAATGATCATGCAATTCCTCGGAATCGGCATGGATAAGATGTCGTTGGTTTCGTTGATCATTGCATTAGGGTTGCTTGTTGATAACGCAATCGTCATGAGTGAGTCCATTCTTGTTCGTATGGAGTCAGGAGACTCTCCGCGAACTGCAGCATTAGCCTCCACAAAAGAGCTCCGCGTGCCTCTGTTGGTCTCGTCACTAACTACAATTGCTGCATTCCTTCCGATCGTTCTTGCCGAGAGTGCAGTTGGAGAATATACTGCCCCACTTGCACAGGTCATTGCGATTGCGCTTCTCTCGTCATGGGTTTTATCTCTGACTATGATTCCTCTTTTATGTGTGATCTATTTAAGAGTCAAAGGCAGGCGTGAATCAAACCCTGAAGAGGAGTCAGATGAAAATCAATATGATACTCCTTTTTATCAGCGCTATCGGGCATTCTTACAGCTACTATTAAGACGTCCATTTGTTACGATTGGTGGTGCTGTTGGGATTCTGATTCTAACCATTGTACTTTTTGGATTCGTTGAGCAAAATTTCTTTCCCAATAGTCGAGAGCTATTGTTTACTGGAGATTTTGAGCTTCCCTATGGGACCTCATTTGGTTACACCGAAGAAGCCATTCATGATATTGAGACGTTTGCCATCAATGAGTTGTCGGCAAATGAATCACGGGAGGGGCTTCGTAATTGGGCTTTCTTTATCGGTGGAGGAATTCCTCGATTCACATTGGGTTACAATCCTACTGAGCCTCGGCCAGGCCAGGCCGTCTTGATAGGTAATGCAACAAATTCAGAATCGTTGATGACCTCAATGGATCGTTTACGACAATATGTTGATACAAATTACCCTGAAATCAAAACTTCAATCAAGCAACTGGCATCTGGCCCTGGTGATGCGAACCCTATTGGGATTCGACTCTATGGGCCAGACCAGGGTATCTTATTTGAATTGGCGGATGAAGTGAAGGATAAATTGAATTCTATTTCTGGTACCCGAAATATCTCCGATAATTGGGGAGAGCAAACCAAAAAATTGGTTGTTGAAATTAACGAGGCGCAGGCAGAGAGAGCAGGGATTACCAATCAAGACATTGCGATTTCGCTACAAACTGCACTCTCAGGTTCTGTCGTCACGCAATACCGTGAGGGGACTGAGGCAATTCCTGTAGTGTTACGTTCTGAAGTCGGGGATAGAGATGATATCGGCAAACTTGAATCAATTAATGTGTATGCTCAATCTGGCCAGAATGTCGCTTTAAGTCAGGTTGCCGATATTTCGCTTACGTTTGAGCCTTCTAAAATTCTTCGACGGAATCGCTCCAAAACGCTCTCGGTATTGTCAGGTCTTGATCCAACATCTGGTGCGACGGCCTTTTCGGTGATCGCTGAACTGGCTCCTTGGCTTGCAGAGCAGCAAGATGCTTGGCCACTTGGATATACATATGAGATCGGGGGGACGTTTGAAAGCTCAGCCGAAGCCAATGCTGCCATCGCAGATAAACTTCCCTTGGCTGGACTCTTGATCCTTATCTTATTGGTTGGACAGTTTAACTCAATACGTAAGCCTCTCATCATTTTACTTACCATTCCACTTGGCCTCGCAGGGGTTGCAATTGGCCTGATAATTGCCCGTCAACCCTTTGGATTTATGACCTTATTAGGACTGATTTCATTGGCAGGAATTGTGATCAACAATGCAATTGTTTTAATTGATCGGATCCGTATTGAGATTGAAGAAAATGGATTTGCCCCTGGACCTGCAATCATTGAAGCCGCTCAGCGTCGTTTACGTCCCATTGTATTGACGACTTGTACGACTGTAGGCGGTCTAATTCCTCTGTGGTTGGGAGGGGATCCTCTTTTTGTATCTATGGCGGTTGCGATCATGTTTGGGCTAATTTTTGCTACGATCTTAACGCTTGGTCTTGTGCCGGCACTTTACTGTGTATTCTTTAGGATTCGCTACAGATAGGAAAGTGTTGGCAAAAAAATAGCATCTCATCAGAGGCTTTCAAATCATATGCTGATTTGAATCTTTATCTTGGCTTTGTGGTGTGTTCCTCCCGTCCAGACAGAGTTGTATTAAATGTTAAGATTGTCAATTTTTTCTGACTGATTTTTATTCCTTTCCTATATTTTTCTAACATTTCGGCGGTGATTGTAAGTTTGGTCTTAGTGGATAGTGCGTAGCTGATCTGGCACAGTATTCATGGTTACCCAGAGACTACTCTAGTCTTGAAGGCTTTACTGAAAAAGAGGTATTCAACAGGATTCCACTCTGTGGATGATGCATTGCCCATCTCTGCATCCATACTCGCACTACATAGAGAGATATGAAACCATGAATGGTATGAACGTTGCATATCTGTCCTGTTGCAAAGGATATCTAGATGATTTGAGGACTGAACTAATGCGTGGGTATTGAGTTGATTTGGCAATAGCAACTATTCAATAATTTAAGTTATATGAGCTCAGGTTTCATAATTGATCGTGGACCCGCTGAATATTTTCATGGGCGGAAAGAAATCATAATCACCTTTGTGAGTGCACTCAGACTCTTTCAAGATAAAAATAAGGGAACAACCTTTTTGATACAAGGAGCTCCGGGTGCTGGTAAGACAGCATTACTTGATGTGCTGTCTCAACAGGCAAAGTCTGATGGATGGGAAGTTGCCAAGATTGTGATCAAGAACTTACATTCTCCCGCCTCAATGGCGCAAGCACTTGTGAAATCTTACTCAATTGACAGAGAGTATGCATTAAAGGGCGGCATAAAGTTCGTTGAGGGTGGGTTTGTTGAGAGTGTCGCGGGGCATGCTAGCTCAGAAGAAATACTCAAGCATTTGGCCCCAAAAACTGGCCTGATCTTAGTGCTTGACGAAGCACATTACCTAAGAAATCTAAAAAATACTCCTAATCAGCAAAATTTAGTGCGGGATACATTGGATGTGATTCACAATGGAGATATAGGCCGTCCGGTCGTGCTTCTTACTGCGGGGTTGGGAACAACTGAGGAGGCTTATAACTCACTTGGAATTTCGAGATTTATGCGTAACTGTCCTGTGCAACTTGGGCGGCTTGATAAGGAGTCCGAGTATGCGGTCATCCGAGACTGGCTTATCAAAGCTGGGAGAGCACAGGGAGATCCTCTTCCATGGATTATGGCCATCGCGGAACAAGCACATGGGTGGCCCCAGCACATCATATCCTATATTGCACCTGCCGTGAAGTATCTTAAATCAAACAATCATCTCATGACAGATGAGGGATTGGAGTTTGTGCTTTCAAAGGGTGCAAAATCTCGGGAGATGTATTATGAAAAGCGTGCACATGATATTGACAATGAGTTGAGGGAAGCTCTTTCAAGAGCTGTTTTGGATGTTCCAATAGATCATACCACGAAGCGTACAGTCATCATAGATGGTTTAAAGCAGAGTGGCCTTACTCAAAAAGAAGCGGATGATCTCTTCACGCAAGCGCTTGAGCAAGGAATAATTGATAAGCGCGACAGTGGGCTTTATGGCATCCCCATTCCCTCTCTCCACTCATGGCTTGTGGATCAATATGGACAAAACTAGGAGAAAGCCATCTCAATGAACCAATCAAAAAACTCTTCTGATCTTATTGGGAGCTGGTTTAACTGGTTGAATGGAGTGTTCAACTAAAATTTACCCTCCCGACTGGAAGGGCAAAAAATGGGGCTTCTTTACCTGAGTGGCGAAAGATTTTTCGAGGCACAGGGGAGGCACCAAAATAGGTGGGCATGAAGGATCAACGTTCGGGGGGCCACCGCCTCCCGTAGTCACGTTTCTTATTTTTGCGTGGGTCTCTCGGATGTCGGCGGAATATCCTGCTAGTGCCCATACGTATCAATCAGAAAAGAGCGTAGCGAGGGGATGGGGATTCTGCAGTACCCATCTATCTGCACATCAATGATCCCTTGCTCAAGAGCACGCTTGAACAGTGCGGTTGCTTTTTCCTCGGGGTAAGCCTCCGAGAATCCATCAATAATCCATTTAGGGTCCATGTCCGTGCCTGTTGGCTTCTTGGCGAACAGTCTCGCCATCACACGGCGTGCACTCGGGAAAATACCCTTGAACCTGTCTTGGTAATAGGCAATCTGTTCTTCTTGACCCGCTTGGAGCACGCTGCCGAGTCCATTGTCTGACATGTCTGGGGTTATGCCAGATAAATGGTTGGATAGCGAGGATGCGTAGGAAATAATGTGCTGTGGCCAGCCGTGCGTTTGTTCGGCTACTGCATTAATCCATTTGGGCGGAGGGGGCACCACCTTCTCGTGGTGCAGGAATTTTCTGATAACAGTTTTGGTATCATGTGGGGACAAGCCCCCCAGCGTGGGTTTGCATTGACGGGTGAAACGCGAGATGCCAAAAGACGCGAACGCATCCAGGGTTGTGCTTAACCCGCCCGCCAACAGCATGACGGGCATCTCTAACTCCCCGTTGTGGATCAGGTCCAGTGTGTCGCTGACTCGAACATGCTCCTGTGATCCTTCTGCAAAGGTAGAGAGCCTTTGGGCTTCGTCCAGCACTAAGATGAGTCCATGCTTGGTGGCTGCACACTTGAGGATTTCAATGGGTGTAGCATGCCCTGCAACCGTCTCAACTATGCCGCCCTTAACGTATATGATTCCTGCCTCAACAGAAGCCTTGAGGTCAATGGCATACGCCCTCCCAAGTGCCTGTGCCATTGCGACTGGGTCGTGCAAGGCGGTCAATGAGATGCGAGCATGTTTCCATCGCTTTGCTACTTTACAGAGTTCTGCGAGTAGGGCTGTTTTCCCCGCCCCAGGTGCCCCGTGAACCAGAAATGTGGTACCCGTCTTTGATGGCTTATTCGCATGGAGTACGGCTTTGAACACATCAATGATCTTTTTACGCCCATGGAAATAGGGTTTAGGGCCACGGTCGCCATGGTGATTATCAGTGGGGGGCATGGGTCATAGTTCTTGGGGTAGATTCTTCAACAGTCACGACACTGTCGGGTTCCGTTATATAAAAACAGATAGCCCTGAGAGTCTTTTCTGTGGTGTCCTCATCTCAGTTTGTCTTCCCCACTATTTTCATTGCAACTCGGCACTCCGTATGTAATTCCAAAAAATCAGTCCCATACATTAATATGTCATCTCAGCAAGTGATCATGATGGGGTTTGACTGACTATGATTTGGCCATCTATTTGATATGGAAGTGACGGCTGAACGATCAGGCGAAATAAGCTGGGTCGCATTGTGGTAAAGGCAGATGAAACCGCAAGATAGATACAAGCAGGCTACTTAAGGAGAATCAAATCACGAGAAAAAACTGCCCAATTTAAAAGAATTGTGAATTATCTGTGAAGTGAGCTCTGACAATTGCTTGGATCAGACATTTTTACTATATTTACGTACGTTTGTTAATCATTCACTAATTTCACATTCTAATGAAAAAATTACTTAGTTT
>JAPOTS010000035.1 GCA_026709065.1 Bacteroidota bacterium | reverse complement strand
TGTAAAGGTTAGTTTGACTAAATTTAATCAATTCCACAGAAAACGCAGTAGAACCCACAATAATTGTGTTAAAAATTTTTGTATCTTCATGGGGATCATTTAATTTCTCTAAGGATTATGGAAACTACCAAAAACTCCCACCTTCATACCGGCGTTAAGATATCTTCCCAAATTTTCGTGATTAATCCCTCATTAAAAGTGATTTTCTGTGGTGAAGACCAAATTCTGGTTATACACGGTATCCGATCAGAGTTTAAGCAAATTATACTGGACTAAGGATATTCACGCCTGTTGGGGGGTATTATGCGTAGATTCACTGCATCTCTGGAAGATTTGATAAATGAGGGATTTTACGTCCAGAATGAGGTTGAAGATGCAGTGAGTCTGGTCCAAGTATCTTCGCAGAGAGGCATATTAACCAACGTGAATAAGACACCTGTAGATAGTTACATCAATTCAATACTTGGGCTCGGTTCTTCACTTAATTCAATCTGTATAGGGATTGTAGGAGCCGGCCAACTAGAATTTCTATTGCCGAGGAACTTGCACGAATCAATGTGAGGCAAATAAGAGTTATTGATGATAGATATATTGGAATTTCTGAATATGAACAAAAATATCTTTGCTTGGATGTTAGGCAAGAATTTGTGACTTTACTAATCTCTATTGGAGAGAGACTCGAAACTTACCCCATCAAAAATATTTTTAGTTAAAACTCAATAAAATGAATAGCCTGACAGAGTTAGTATTAGTTGAGAGTAAACTCTTTTTACGTTCACGAACGGCCTCTTTTTTCACTTTTATTTTTCCAGTGATCTTGTTTTTGGTATTCGGCTCAATCTTTGGAGAGATGCCTGTATGGAACCATCCTGAGTTAGCATTTGTGGATTTTTTTGCTCCAGCCCTAATTGGTGCATATATTGGGCAGGCTGGGTTGGTTAACTTAGCTGTTTTTATTGCATCGTACAGGCAAGAAGGCATTTTAAAGCGATATAATGTTAGCCCTTTACCCTTAACCCACTACCTCATTTGCCTTGCAATCGTTCATTTTTCAAGTTTACTACTCTCGTCTTTGATCTTGATTGCAACAGGTATAATAGTTTTTGATCTACAGTTTGTAGGTAATGTTTATTTGGTGATCTTGATAGGGCTATTATGTGTAGGATGTTTCTTTTCCTTGGGATTTTTAATTAGCGGGGTTTTTTCATCTACACAATCGATTCTCTCAATTGGGCAATTTTTATTTCTCTCAATGTTTCTCCTTTCTGGTGCTGCTGTACCACGTGAATTATTTCCTGAATGGTTGTACATGGTGAGCAATTTTCTTCCGTTAACACACTCAGTAGAGATATTTTCAGGGCTATGGATGGGTGAATCTATTTCTGAAAACATAATATCGTTATTGGTTTTGAGTTCTATAACGCTTGTGGCGTTTCCTCTTTCTATTCGTGCCTTTTCTTCAATGGAAAAGTAGTGTCCCTATTAATCAAATCCATTGTAACAAAATTAATTTTGTGCAATAAATTCAAATATAATCTACCCGGTTTACATATAGTTGTCTGACTTTTGGACTGAAGATAGAGTGATAAAAGAGTATTTGGAATTACGAAATTCTTGTGTGTCACCTTGATTTGAGTCATTCCGTCTCCGCAAGTAGAACAGCAATCCCAGGTCTGTCAGATTCAGAATGGCCGTTCATCGGGAAAGGTGCGGGTATCTATGGGTGCGTTTCCTGAGGGTAAATGAAGTTAAAGCGTTTGCGTTGATAAATATCGTAGACATAGTCAAGGAGCTGGGTGACAATGTCATACACCGCCGGATGGAACGCTCCATCGAAATCAAAATCAGGGACAGATTCTCCTTTGAGCTGAGCCTCTACAGAGTCCGTAAAATGCGTCTATTAATCGCAAGGAATGGAGAATTCGTCTCCCAGATTGGGAGGCTATTATGTTAGGCTTCTCCATTGTCCTGATAGGGGGCAGGAGAGAGTAGTTTTTCTGGCGAGTAAAATGTTTCAGAAAGTATTTGAAACCCAAATATAAGGGTAATTCCAGAAAAGGATTCTACTACAGCGCACTCTGCGACCACCACTGGTAAAATCGCCAGATACCCTAAGTAATTAATGCAGTCTATCCAGAATCCATGGAAACTCAGATAAAAAAAAAGAGATGATGCGTATATGTTAAAAGCCATTTATTTCCAACTGTTGAAGTGTCCAACGTTATCAATATGACTCTAAGAGATTTCCAAAAAAATGATATGCAATTCATTGCAAATGTAACGGAGTCCACAGTTTTTGCGTCTATTGACAAAGAACTGTATATTTACGGTGAGATCAATCACGCTGTTTTAAGCATCATAATAGGTCTTATATTACGTAGTGTACCATCATAACTTAATCTAATGAGTGATAAAAGAGACGATACAGAACTTCACTGCTCATTTTGCAACCGTACCAGTGATGAGGTCAATTCCTTAATTGCTGGCCAAGATGTTTTCATCTGTGATCATTGCATATTGGATGCTCAGATTATCTTGGATGATTCAGAAAAAAACAAACCGGGAATTAAACATGCCTCAAAAGCGAAAAGAAAATCTACTCGAAAACAATTATTACCCAAGCAAATCAAGAAAAAATTGGATGAGTATGTCATAGGGCAAGATTACGCTAAAAAATCGTTGGCCGTCGCTGTCTACAACCATTATAAGCGCGTGGACGCAGAGCAGTTTGTCACAGACTATAAAGATGTAGAAATTGAAAAATCTAACATCCTTTTATTAGGATCAAGTGGTACTGGCAAGACATTACTCGCTCGGACGCTTGCACGAATTCTAGATGTTCCCTTCTCAATCAGTGATGCGACCGCGCTCACCGAAGCTGGATATGTTGGCGAAGATGTTGAAACGATCCTTTCAAATTTACTCTCCGCAGCAGAATTTGAGGTTGCTGATGCAGAGCGTGGAATTATCTTTATTGATGAAGTTGATAAAATTGCTCGCAAGAGTCATAATGCTTCAATTACGAGGGATGTGTCAGGCGAAGGTGTGCAACAAGCACTTCTAAAAGTACTTGAAGGTACGATCGCAGGTGTTCCTCCAAAGGGTGGGCGCAAGCATCCAGAGCAGAGTCTAGTCAATATTAACACTAGCGGAATATTGTTTATTTGTGGAGGGGCGTTTGAAGGACTACCAGAAATCATCGCTCGTAGACTCAATGTAAATCATATCGGATTTACCTCAAACATTGAACAACGATTTGCCAATACTGATACATCTATTTTTCAGCATGTGGAACCTGAAGATTTAGTTCAATATGGATTAATTCCTGAACTCATAGGAAGATTGCCAGTCTGTGCTGGATTACAGTCTCTGTCAGATGATGAAATGATGAAAATCCTTACCGAGCCAAAAAATGCAATTGTGCGACAATATCAAAAGTTGTTTGCCCTTGACGGAGTGCATCTCGTTTTTGACAATGCTGCATTAAAAGCCATTGTTAAAAGAGCGAGAGCTTTAGGGACTGGCGCTCGAGGACTTCGTAGTGTTCTTGAACAGTCCATGTTAGACATCATGTATGAAATTCATAGTTTGAAGGATGTCGGGGTATGCAGGATTGCCGAAAAAACGATTACAAAGGGGAAACCTCCCATTTACAAAAAGAGGAAGGCTTCCGCCTAGCAGAAACGGGGATTACCGTAGTTTTCATGAAATTGATGGCCCATTAGCGAGTCAATTTTTGAGAGACATTTGATGACATAACGACTCCAGAAAGTAAATTTAGGGCTAACAAATTGAGATGATTTGCTTGAGCGTTCCACAAATGCTTCCTTGAATCATGTATCACTGGAAACGAAGACGAACCTGAGTGAAAAATATGGTGTCAATATCAAATTCGGCTATTCATATTTGAATTGCTGTAACACAACCAACCTATTGAGATTGGATAGCCTTATGAATTGCGTCTGCTGTAACGTTTCGGTGAGACGCATTAAATAGGGGCTTTCCATGATGAATCACAATCACTTGCGGTGATTCATGTCGAATACCAAAATATGTCTCAATATGATTAGATAAAGGGCGAGAAGTCTGAACGGTGAGTTCAAAGACAGGAATATTAACGGATTCCACTTCTCGTTTTGCATCAGCTGAGAGATCACAAGTGGAACTATGTTTAAATACTACAATCTTCTCCGATTGTGATTGATCAAGAACAGCAGTGAAATCGTCAATACTAGAAATTGTTTGATAGGGCATTTGAGGTAAATTTTTGAGAATGAGTTACAACAATTATAGAAAAACTATGTTTACGGGGTTTCCAATAATTTGATACGATGAACAACAAAACAACGGGAGCAGAAAATATACGATGGGATTTGACCCATCTGTATTCTGACGCATCAGTTTTAAAAGATGATCTAAATGACCTTGATTCACTGGCTCAGACATTTAATCAGAGGTGGATTGGAAAAATAGGCACTTTAACGGCTTCCCAACTCAATAAAGCAATAATACAATATGAGGATCTTCAAGAGCGAATAGGCCGTGCATCGACCTATGCATATTTGAACTGGTCTACTGCTACCAATGATTCTCAGAGGGGGGCACTATTGCAGTATGTCCGCGAAGCCACTACTCAAATTAGAACAAGATTGATCTTTTTTGAGGTTGAATGGCTCAAAGTTGAGGATGCTTATGCAGAGAAAATGATTAATGATCCCGCACTAAACAAATACAAGCATTATTTGGAACGTGAGAGACTTTTCAAGGACTATACCCTATCAGAGTCCGAGGAAACCATAATGGCAGAAATGCACGTTACAGGTAGATCCGCTTGGATGCGCTATTTCTCTGAGACAATGAGTCAAATGCGTTTTAATCTCAGAGGAGAAAACTTGACGCAGGAACACCTTCTCGCAAGGCTTTATACTCACGACCGAGAACTTCGCAAGGAAGCCTCTGAAAGCTTCACACAACAGCTCATTGAGAAGCAGCATTCGCTTACCTTCATTTTTAATACACTTCTTGCTGACAAGGCTTCAAATGATCGAATTAGGGGATTGACCCATTGGTTGCAAACACGAAATTTAGGTAATGAAATCGCGGATGAAACTGCAGATGCACTGATCCATGCCGTCACGAATCGCTATGATTTATCTGTTCGATTCTATCAACTCAAAGGCAAGATTTTAGGGCTTACTCCACTACATGATTACGATCGCTACGCTCCCATAGATGAAAGCGATTCCTATTATTCATGGGACGATGCATGTTCTATTACGATAGAGAGCTATGGTGATTTTCATCCAGTTCTTGCCGAAGTTGCGGAACGTTTCTTTACTGAGCAATGGATTCACGCCCCAGTTCAAGAGGGAAAGCAGGGGGGAGCATTTAGTCATGGGGCTGTTCCAAGCGTGCATCCTTATGTATTAGTCAATTACACCGCTCGTGCCAGAGATGTTCAAACTTTAGCACATGAGTTAGGACATGGTGTCCATCAATTCCTTTCAAGGGGGCAAGGTTACCTCCAAGCTTCCACTCCCTTGACCACTGCCGAAACGGCATCTGTTTTTGGTGAGATGCTTACATTTCAACGGATCCTTGCACATGAATCAGTTCCGAATAACCGATTAGCGTTATTGATTGGGAAAATTGACGACACTATGGCCACAGTTTTTCGTCAAGTTTCTATGAACCGTTTTGAGAATGCAGTCCATACTGCGAGGCGCGAAGAGGGAGAATTGTCGGCAGAAACGTTTGGTGATGTGTGGATGGCTACCCAATCAGAAATGTTTTCTGACAGTGTAAAACTTACAGAGCAATACCGCCATTGGTGGAGTTATATTCCTCATTTTTTACATACACCTGGATATGTATATGCTTATGCATTTGGCGAATTACTTGTTTTAGCACTTTATGCCCGTTATCTTGAATTTCCAGAGGAATTTCCAGATCTTTATATTGAGTTGATGCAGGCAGGAGGATCCGATTGGCCCCATAGTTTAGTTGAACGCTTGGGGCTTAATTTACAGGATCCAGATTTCTGGGATCAGGGGTTAGGTGCAGTTGAGCAGCTGATAGAAGAAGCCGAAACCATTTATAATGCTTACCAGAGTGACTAAATTAGCATTTGAAAAATTAGAAATCCTAACAATGGGATTTTGGATCATAGAATTCCTTGCAAAAAGCGATCTGATAAAGAAAACTCTTCAAACATTCAAATTCGCACCCGATGAGGATGATAGTGATTGAGTTTACATTAAATAGTGGTAGAATCTAAATCCGATAATGCTGAACTACTTGCTCTTGAAAATGGAAATCAATTATGAAGCGAATCTCAGGCTAAATACACATTTTCTAAGACCACTCAGAAAGAAGCCGTAACGATACAGCACTATAATTTCAATGGAATGAATGATTGGACTGTGTCAAATGACCTTTCAGTAAACATCATTGGCATGATAGTCCAACACAAATTGTAGAATTAACTGCGAGGAAGAAGAGATTTGATAGTGACTCAAAATGTTTGTATTTTTCCTATGATCTAATTATCTTTATTATTAGAGAATATTCTCAAGTAACAATAAAACAGATATGGACCGGAGAGTTGCACTTCAGCGCATTGCAACCCTGATGGGTGGAACCCTCTCTGTATCGACGGTGGCTGGGGTTCTTGGTGGATGTAGCGCGGGAGAGGAAGGCATGGTATTTCAACCACGTACCTTAACTAAGGGGCGTTATGAGCTTGTTGCAACACTTAGTGAGTTGATTATCCCCGAAACGGATACCCCCGGTGCTCGCACAGCAAAAGTGCAAGAATTCATTGATAACATGCTTACCGACTGGTATGATCAAGATGAGGTAGATGAATTTCTCAAAGGGTTAGAAGGTATTGAAGAACGTGCCAAAGAATTCGGGGGAAAGTCGTTTATTCACATAGAATCTAACCAACAGATAGATATTCTTAGCCAAATGGAGGAGCAAGCCGAGCAATGGAAACAGGCGGGAGAAATAGGCCCAACTCCATTCTTTTTGACGATAAAATGGATCACCGTGACAGGGTATTATACCTCTGAAGTAGGTGCAACACAAGAATTACATCTCAACCCAATGGGCGTATACAAAGCAGATATTCCTTATTCTGAAGTTGGACGTGCATGGGCTTAACTAAGGTTTCTCAATTGTACCATCATGAATAGACGTACTTTTTTACAATCAACCGTGGCATTGCCCGTAGCGGTAGGTGCATTGAACAGTCATGCCTCACCGCAATCGGTAAAACATCAGAAAATTCATACACTTGATCGAATTGGAGTACAATTATATACCGTCAGAAACCTATTGTCCGAAGATTATGAAGGCACTATTGGTGCAGTAGCTGATGCTGGATATGATGAAGTAGAAGTCGTCTGGGATCCTGAGCGCAATCCAGAGGATATACGGGCTCTATTTGATGAAGTTGGACTTGTAGCGCCCTCGACTCATGCCTCAATTGATGCTCTCAAAAATAACTTAGAAGCTATCATTGATGCTGCAAAAATAATTGGACATTCATTTCTTGTTTGCCCATGGCTGAGTCCACAACAGCGTACCATGGAACACTATAAAAGTCATGTGATATTATTCAATGAAGTTGGTGCTGCTTGCAAAGAAGTAGGAATCCAGTTTGCCTATCACAATCATGAGTTTGAATTTGAAGCCGATGAAGGTGAGGTCAAACCCTATGATTATATTCTTGAAGAGACAGATCCTGATCTTGTCCAAATGGAAATAGATTTATACTGGATCTACTTCGCAAATCAAAACCCAATTGAATATTTTGAACGCTATCCCGAACGATTCCCCTTGTGTCATGTGAAGGATATGGGAGAAGAACGTGAAATCACACCCGTTGGGGAGGGGAGTATTGACTTTGCTTCAATCTTTTCTGAAAGCCTTACCGCTGGACTGAACCATTATTTTGTAGAGCACGATAATCCAACCGATGCTTTAGCCAGTATTCGTACAAGTATTAATTATTTAAGAACTCTTGAATTCTAAATGAGTCTCAAAAGAAAGTTACGTTATGGAATGGTTGGGGGAGGCCCTGATGCATTCATCGGCAATGTACATCGAATGGCTGCGTCCTTAGATGGAACGATGGAACTCGTTGCGGGAGCCTTTTCCTCTGACCCAGAAAAATCAAAAATTCAAGGTGAACTCTTAGGACTCTCTCCCAGTCGTTCATATCCATCATATGCCGAGATGGCTGAAGCTGAAGCAGTTCGCAATGATAAAATTGATTTTGTTAGCATTGTGACTCCCAACCATATGCATTTTCCAGTTGCGAAGACGTTCCTTGAGGCAGGGTTCCATGTCGTATGTGATAAGCCTATGACCAACACATTAGAAGATGCAGAAGAACTCTGTCAATTAGTTCAGAAACATGATCGCGTTTTTGCCCTCACACATAATTATACAGGGTATCCCATGGTCAAGCAAGCTCGTGCAATGGTTCTCAGTGGCAAACTAGGTGTCGTCAGGAAAATCGTGGTTGAATACCCACAAGGGTGGTTAGCGACACCGCTTGAATTGTCTGGGCATAAACAGGCAGGATGGAGGACTGATCCAAAGCGTGCAGGTGCTGGAGCATTGGGTGATATTGGTTCTCATGCAGAAAATCTTGCTCGATATGTAACAGGATTAGAGCTTGAAGAAATTTGTGCAGATGTGACATCATTTGTGGATGGGCGAATTATTGATGACGATGTTAACATGTTAGTTCACTATCAAGGTGGAGCAAAGGGGGTATTGCATGCATCACAGATCTCTATTGGAGAGGAGAATAACCTCAATATCCGTGTACATGGTGAAACTGGATCACTACAATGGTTTCAGGAACATCCCAATTGGCTGTACTACCGAGCGCTTGATGGGCCCGAGCAGGTGTTGAAGCGAGGGAACGATTATTTAGACAATTCAGCAAAGCATAATACCCGTCTTCCGAGTGGACATCCAGAAGCATTTCTTGAAGCTTTTGCAAATATATACCTCAATGCCGGAAAAACGATTGCTGCTCATCTATCTGGCGAAACCCCAGATCCGCATGATCTAGATTTTCCCACCGTTCAGGATGGGGCTCGTGGCGTTCACTTTATCCTTACAGCGTTAATGAGCGGCCAAAGAAGAGGTTGGATCAATGCAAAATATACTCCACCAACATGATCCCATAGACTATGGAAATTTCTCAACCTTTCAGTCATAAATAAACATATATATCATGGCAAGACCAGTTACTCTCTTTACAGGACAGTGGGCCGACTTAACTCTTGAGGATCTAGCGAAGAAAGCAAGTTCGTGGGGTTATGATGGATTAGAATTAGCATGTTGGGGAGATCATTTTGATGTTCAGCAAGCTCTAAATGATCCTAATTACTGTCAAGGTCGACATGATCTTCTGAATCGCTATGGTTTAAAGGTATTTTCAATTAGTAACCATTTGGTTGGTCAGGCGATCTGTGATCGCGTTGATCAACGCCATAAGTCTATCTTACCATCTCATGTTTGGGGTGATGGAAATCCTGAAGATGTTCAAATAAGAGCTGCCCAAGAAATGTGTGACACCTCAAGAGCCGCAGCGAAGCTCGGTGTAAAAATTGTTAATGGCTTCACAGGCAGTCGTATTTGGCCCCTTTTGTATTCATTTCCTCCCAATGATCCTCAGATGATTGAAGCAGGCTACCAAGATTTTGCAGATCGCTGGAATCCAATCCTTGATGTATTTGATGAAGTCGGTGTTCGCTTTGCATTGGAAGTGCATCCAACTGAAATTGCATTTGATATTGCCAGTTCCGAGCGAGCATTAACCGCAATCGGTAACCGAGAGTCCTTCGGATTTAATTATGACCCAAGTCACCTCGGATATCAAGGCGTTGATTATATTGATTTCATTGATCGTTTTTCTGACAGAATTTATCATGCTCACATGAAGGATGTTTGGTGGTCAGATAAATTGACAACCGTGGGTGTCTTTGGAGGACATACAGAATTTGGTACACCTGGAAGGTTTTGGGAATTTCGATCTATTGGGCGGGGGAATATTGAGTTTGAAGAAATTATTCGAGCGTTAAATCGCGCCAATTATTCTGGACCACTTTCAATTGAATGGGAGGATATTGGAATGGATCGCGAAGAGGGTGCCTCCGAAGCGTGTTCATTCATCAAAAATATAGATTTTAAGCCTTCAATGGCAGCCTTTGATGCAGCATTCGCAAACTAAGCTTGCGCTGATTCTCCTTGTATTTTCTTTTGTTATTATCTCAGAGGTAGAAGGGCAAAATTACTTTGAGACCATTGGTGATACCATTCCTGGTACGGAAGTCTATTTTACTATGGTTGCGCTCCCTGGTGGGACATTTATCCTTGGCACCCCAGAAAATGAAGCGGGGCATAAGGGAGATGAGGGGCCCCAACAAGAGGTCAATCTATCTCCCTTTTACATTGGAATCCATGAAGTAACCTACGATGAATTTCTTCTATTTTCTAGCTCTGAACGTGATAATCCAGAGAGTGCATCTGGCACTCAATTTGATCCAGACCTGATTGCACGCCCAAGCCCCCCATATGAGGATCCTGCTCATGGAATGGGCACTATGGGGCATCCAGCTGTTGGGATGACGCAATGGAGCGCACTCCAATACACCTATTGGCTTTCCAGCAAAACAGGTATATTTTTTAGACTGCCAACAGAAGCTGAATGGGAATATGCGTGTCGTGCAGGACAGATGACGGCATATAGTTTTGGCGAAACCCCTGATTCGTTAGATGTATATGCGTGGTATTATGGTAATAGTGATGAAACCTATCACGCAGTTGGCCAGAAAGCACCCAATCCTTGGGGGATTTTTGACATGCATGGTAATGTAGCCGAATGGATGTTAGATGAGTATAGCCCTGACTTTTATGAAAAACTGGATTCAACCTCGTCCGAGGATCCATGGAATCTACCAACTAGACTACACCCAAGAACTGTTAGGGGAGGGACTTATGATGATTCTCCCGAATCATTACGATGCGGTTCACGACTTCGATCTGATCTTGATTGGAAGCGTAGAGATCCCCAAATTCCTCGGTCAATGTGGTGGAATACAGACTCTCCATTTGTCGGATTTAGAATCGTTAGACCAATGATCCAACCCTCAGCTGAACAACAGCGAGAATTTTGGTCAACCGCTTTAGGTCAGTGATATTCTATTTTTCATTAATTTCAGTAACTAATCCTTAATTCCATGAATCTATCAAAAAACTCATTTAATCGCAGAGATTTTGTAAAGAGCGGTGTTGCAGCTGTTGTAGGCACAACTCTTGCAAATCAATTTCCAGGGAGTGCAAATGCTTTCTATGGCGTTGATGACACAATCAAGGTAGGTCTAATTGGTTGTGGCGGACGTGGGACGGGAGCGGCTCTGCAGGCCCTTTCAGCTGCACCAAACACAAAATTGGTTGCTATGGCTGATGCATTTAGCGATCGCATTGACGAGAGTATTCATAATATGTTAAATCCAGAAGAAATGGATGATGCGATGATCGATGTCATCAGTAGAATTGATCTGCCTGCTGAACATCTGTTTGATGGATTTGACGGATATAAGCAAGTCATTGCAATGTCAGATGTGATTATATTGACAACTCCCCCGGCATTTCGTCCAATTCATTTTGAAGCTGCGGTAGATGCAGGAAAACAAATCTTTATGGAGAAACCAGTTGCTACCGATGCACCTGGAATTCGTCGTGTACTTGCAGCCGCAGAAAAGGCCAAAGAGAAGCAGTTGAATGTTGTTGTTGGTCTCCAACGTCGATATCAGACTCAATATCTTAGATGGATTGAAATGATCCATTCTGGCGCAATTGGGGATATAATTATGGGACGTGTCTACTGGAACAGTGGGGGAGTTTGGGTTCGATCCCGGTCCGAGTATGAAGAAAAAGCTGGACGACCGCTGACCGAGATGGAGTATCAAATGCGTAACTGGTACTACTTCAATTGGCTATGTGGAGATCATATTGTGGAGCAACACATCCACAATATTGATGTAGGAAATTGGGTTAAGCAAGCGCACCCAATTAGGGCTCAAGGTCAGGGAGGGCGACAAGTTCGAACCGGATTGGATCATGGTGAGATTTATGATCATCATTTCGTTGAATTTGAATATGCAGATGGTAGTCGAGTCATGAGTCAATGCCGTCATATACCAAACTGCATGAACCGAGTGTCTGAGGCGTTTCATGGAACATCAGGATATGCTCCGTATCCTGGTGAAATTTATAACTCTGCGGGAGAGCCATTGTTAAAACATGACAGTTCTGAAGATCCCAACCCATATCAGCAGGAGCATGATGAACTTTTTGCCGCAATCAATGCTGGACAATACAAGTACGCTGATGCAGAGAATGGAGCAATTGCTACTATGAGTGCTATCCTAGGGAGAATGGCAACGTATTCTGGCAATGTGGTTACTTGGGAAGAAGCTATGGCGAGCGAACTTGATCTGATGCCTGAACAATTTGCATGGGATGCCGATCCCCCCGTGTTACCAAATGCAGAAGGACGTTATGAAATTCCTACTCCTGGCGTTAACATGGCTTATTAATCCTTTGCAGAAGGTCTCTATGCCATAAGAATTAACAATCGGGATAGAATCATTCACCCATTACCATTAATATATGTTGCACTTAATTGAAGATCAATGATTCAGAAAGTTCATTATGCGTTCAAATTCTATTCCACTGTTTAATTCATAGGTTTGAAGAATCTTAACGGAACAATTCAATTTTTTTCATCATTTTCTGGAGGACAAGATTCTTAATGGATCCAGTTTAGTTTAGCGATGTCTTAAATCGTATTGGATCATATTATCTTTCCGCGCTGTTGAATCGCCATCATAATAATATTCTCGCTTAATGAGTAGCACTAAACTATATTATTCAATTGGAGAGGTCAGTAGAATCATTGGAGTTGAAACTTATGTTCTCCGGTATTGGGAAAATGAATTTCCCCAACTCCGACCTCGTAGAAATAGCTCGGGCCGACGAATCTATTCAGTCAATGATTTAGATCTTGCCAGACAAATTTATGATTTACTTCGGGTCAGAAAATATACACTTGATGGAGCTCGGCAATCATTACAGGGTAACGATCAAGGGCCAGGTAAGATTACCACTACTCACGAACAATTATTAAATCTACGCTCTTTTTTAGAGAACATTGCCCGTCAATTAGAGTAGTATAGGTATCGGGACGTAGCGCAGCCAGGTAGCGCACTTCAATGGGGTTGAAGGGGTCGTGAGTTCAAATCTCGCCGTCCCGACTTAAAATGTAGAAATTTGGTGTGATCATACCGATTATGATATCAAAGAGGGTTACAGTGTAAATTATAACCGTTATTTCTTGACAGATTTCTACATCCAAATTCACTAACATTCTTGAATGATACAGTTGATCACTTAGCTGTGCATGATTATCTTATCAGAATTGATTAATGAGCTGATCTCCCTGAATCATTGAGATTATGTTTAACTTGTACACAACATCTACTTTCATTTATGCCGAACGATAATATAGAAAAATCTCGTAAGCAACTGGCCCAAGATCTTCGTGCTCTCCGAGAAAAGAAGCAAGTATCTTTGGATACTATTCACAATGAAACTAGAATTATCAAGAGCATATTAAGAGAATTTGAACATAATTGCTTGTATAATAATTCTAATTTTCAAAAAATTTATCTGCGCTCTCTTACAAAAGCGTATGTCAGTGTCGTTGGACTAGATGTAAATATGGTCTTAAAAGCCTTAGATTATGCTATTGAAGGCAAATATGATGGTAGCTTAAATCCCAATTACAAACCTTCTAAGGAGGAAGGGGCAACTAAGTCTCGGGCTAAGAAATGAGCCAGTGTCAAAGACCCCAATAGTGGGGCATCAGATCCTAATGTTGATATTTTTACAGGAGGCGGGTAGACAACAGCATTGGCGAGTTCTTGCTTAATGTGTTCAATGATTGTAGGGCGTGCTTGACCGATACTTCCACCGATGATCATGATTTCAGGATCCAGCACACAGGCGAGTCCAATCGCTAATTGAGCAATATAATCTGACGCTCTGTTAACCAGAGCGATTGCTTTTTCATCTCCATGATCAGCGGCATTAAAAACTTCAATTGCCCTTGATGAATCCTGTTTTCCTCCATGTATTTTAACCCATTGATTCGCGAGTCCACTTCCACTGGAATGTCGTTCAGTGCAACCGCCTGGTTGCCATAATCGTCCAAGCAAATCTGGAGATGGGACCATACCTCCGACTTCACCAGCGGAGTAATTTGCTCCACGAACTAGTTCACCATTGACGATAATCCCCGCAGCAATACCAGTGCTGATCGTTAGATATATGATCGGAGAATTTGTTGATGTAACACAGTATTCTGCCTCTGCAATCGCAGCGGCATTAACATCATTTTCTATGACAACTGGCGCTTGAATTCTCTCACTAAGCCCTGCTTTCAGAGGGACTTTGTTCCAACCTTTCAAATTTGCAGCTCGCAGGATCGTTCCAGTTTGAATATTAGCCATACCAGGTGCTACACAACCCATCGCAGATAGTGTATCATTTTTTTCAAGCCCTTCGCGGATTAACTTCGCAACTAAATCCAGTACGGCATCTGGACCGTCCTGAGGAGATGGTGCAGATGTTTTATAGATGATTTGGCGAGGATCATCCTCTGATGCAATTGCGCAGCGAGTCTGAGTTCCTCCGATATCAATTCCAACGATTCGATTCATCCATCAGTCGTAGATGAGTTCTCTAAATCACGAACCCAGATGTTTCTAAACCGTGTTGGTTCATTGTGATCTTGGAGAAGAATAGGTAATTTGTCGTCATGTAACCGATAAGGAGGTCGAGATCTGTGATCAGTGGGGCCAGTCAAAACAATATTGTCTTGGACAAGAATCCCATTGTGAAGAACAGTGACGATTGCAGGACGCTTCAAGCTTCCATCATCATTGAAATGTGGGCGCCGAAAAATAATATCATAAGATTGCCACTCTAATGGGGGAAGGCTAGCATTCACGAGTGGTGGGTATTGGCCATATAATGATGCGGCTTGGCCGTCAGGGTAGGTCTGGTTACTGTATGAGTTAAGAATTTGAACCTCGTAGGTACTCATTAAATAGACTCCACTATTACCGCTATCTTGTCCAGTCCCACTGTTAGGGGTTGCCCACTCAATATGAAGTTGAACATCTCCAAATGATCGTTTGCTTTGGAGAGTGCCTGATCCAGGGGCGACTTCCATATATCCATCAGTCAAAACCCAAGTGGCTGGTGCACCATTTGTATGAGTCCATTCCTCTAAGTTAGTGCCATCAAATAAAATGATAGCATCTGATGGAGGTGAAGATGTTAGATGACCTCTGGGGGAGACGATTGGTGGCTGTGGCCGGTCTAAATCGTGAACATCCCAATCATCAAGTGAAGGTACTTGCCCGAAACCCGATGATGCTGAAATCACTGCTATACTCAGAAATATGATTGTTAATTTTATCATTGGGAAGTGTTTTTCTGTGCACATGTCAAATAGAATTAAAAGAATTGGTGTTATCAATCATCATCCACAAGAAATATAGTCATAGCTATTCTATGGACTATAGGATGAAAGTGGTCAATCAATGACAAAGATAGATATTTGAATTCTTTGATAACTCCAAAGAAATATTGTCTATCCACACTTGATATTAAAGAGGGGTTGATGTGAATCTAAACTCAAAATTTTCTTGAACGGCAAATTATGATCAAACTCAAATTTAATACTATGCAAATCATTGCCGGTGTAATAATAAAGTATTTAACGGAGTTAGTTCACATGTGTTTACAGCCATCATATATCATACCTTAATGCCTGTTTTGGCTGTAATAATTGATCCCTCTATCATCAAGATATAAGTAATAATTGATATTGATTTACTATCTTAGTTGAATAAAAATTCTTTACAACCAGAATTTCAATCATGCATCGCACAATTAGTATCATTGGGTCAACTGGATCAATTGGTACCCAATGTTTAGACATCGTTCAAAGAAACCCTGAACGATTACGTGTTGTTGCAATAAGTGCCAACAGTAATGTAGATTTAATTGTAGATCAAGCGCGGATGTTTAAACCCAAGATGGTTGCTCTGGCTGATGAATCAAAATTAAATCTTCTTCAACAAGCACTCAGTGATAGCAATATTGAAATCCTTGGAGGTGAGGAAGGGGTTTGCGCGTGTGCCTCTCACAGCGAGGCAGAAATTGTTTTAGGGGCTGCTACAGGGATCGCTGGACTTAAATCTGTGTTATCAGCACTATCTGAAGGGAAAATTCTTGCTTTGGCAAATAAAGAAACCCTTGTAGCAGCCGGAGATCTCGCCATGGAAACCGCTAAAATAAATCATGCTAAAATTATCCCTGTTGATAGCGAGCATTCCGCTATATTTCAATGTTTAGAAGATGGAGGGATTCAGAATGTTGAGAAAATTGTTTTAACTGCATCAGGGGGGCCATTCAGAGAAAGTAAACGAAGCGAATTAGATCATATTACCCCTCAACAAGCCCTCAAACATCCTAATTGGGACATGGGCCCGAAAGTAACCATCGATTCTGCTACAATGATGAATAAAGGATTGGAAATTATTGAGGCATACTGGCTTTTCGGAGTCAAAAAGAATCAGATTGATGTCGTTGTACATCCACAATCAATTGTTCATTCTATGGTACTTTTTACGGATGGCTCGATGAAAGCACAGCTTAGTCTACCGGATATGCGCCTTCCTATTCAATACGCATTTACCTATCCAGATCGATGGCCATTTCCCGAAGGACGCGTAGACTGGCGCACTCCACAAACATTAAATTTTTCTCCACCAGATTTAGAAAAATTTCCTTGTTTACGTTTAGCACGACAGTCTCTTGAGGTGGGGGGTAATGCACCCGCTGTCTTAAATGCAGCGAACGAAGTAGCTGTAAGCCTTTTTCTTGATGAAAAGATCCAGTTTATGGCCATTCCAGAGATCATTGAAAACGCATTAGATCATCTGTCTGGTGCTGCACCAAAGACGTTTGATGAGGTCGTGCATATCGATCAGATGACAAGAAAGTACGTTTTGAATGCCAGAAAACGGAACACCCTGAATCTGTGAAGTATACGCACAGGAACAATACATAGGTGCTTCTTGTGGATATACTTTGGATACTCTTTACATTCATTCCGGCCCTCATCATTTTGGTGTTCGTACACGAATTGGGCCATTTCTGGGCGGCTCGGATATTTGGTATGCGGGTTGATCGATTCTCAATTGGATTTCCGCCCAATGTACTGAAAAAGCAATATGGTCAAACTGAATATGTACTTGGCCTTACCCCTCTCGGGGGGTACGTCAAAATTGCAGGCATGGTTGATGAAAGCTTAGATATGGAGTTTAACAGTAGTGAACCTCAGCCTGATGAATACCGATCAAAGCCTTTATGGCAAAGGATGGTTGTGATTACTGCTGGGGTCTTTATGAATATCGTTCTAGCATTTGTCATCTTTTTTTGTATCTCGTGGGCTGACGGAGGATTTCGCAAGGCCCATACCGAAGATATGTCCATCTTTGTAGCGGATAGCACCGTTGCAGCTCTGGACATAGGACTCCAAACGGGAGATCAACTCATTGCCATATCTGGGAAACCCTTTGATCCTAATGATTCCCCTATTTCTTTTTCATCTCTCGTATCAGGGGGATTGACCTTTGAAGTTGAGCGGAGGGGGCAGAGATTGTTTCTTGAAGGTCCTGAAAATATCATGACTCGTCTTCAAGAGCTTCCCAATGATGGTTATTTTGGATTAGGCATCTATTATACGCCAACCGTTCTTACGCAAATCATCGCAGACATGCCTGCTCAAAAAGCTGGTCTCAAAGTTGGAGATGAAATCGTACAAATTAATCAAGTCCCCGTGCGTTACTGGCAAGAAGTCACAGAAATGATTCAACATTCTAATGGTGATTCTCTTGAGATAAAATACATTCGACAGAGTGAACAAATCTCTACAGAGTACACGGCCACTGTCGTGCCTGAGATGGATATTAATTGTATGTATGTCATTGGAATCGGTACAAAAGATACGCAAGTTGATTATGGACCCTTTGAATCTTTAGGAAATGCGTGGTATAAAACATGGGACACTACATTTGGAATTACCACGAGTTTGTGGAGAATTGCAATAGGTAAAGAAAGTGTTCGGGACAACCTAGGAGGGCCTATCGCAGTGGCTAATGTGATTGGAGAGGCAGCAAGTAGAGGTGCCGATATATTTTGGGGGATAGTAGCCATTCTCTCACTAACATTGGCAATTATCAATATTTTACCCATCCCAGTTCTTGATGGTGGACACCTTGCATTTCTCTTTTATGAATTATTTGTAGGAAAGGAGCCCCCTTTGAAAGTGAGAGTCATTCTACAACAAGTGGGAATGGTTATACTATTGGTTTTCATGACATTTTTGATTACTAATGATATACTTCGTTCCTTCAGTTCTCGGGACGAACCTACCCTTCCAGAGCCGCCACCTACATGTTATGTTGAGGAAATCGACGCAGAGATCCAATAGATTATACGATTGATGTTGTGCAAGTCGTTTATTACGGCTGTGAACATGATTCATCAGAACTCGTTACATAACTCTTAGCCCCATTACTAATCATTTGATTCTCCATTCAAACTGATGCGCAGTGCTATATTATTTGTGATCCTACTTGTCATGAGTAGTCATACAGTCACTGGTCAGGGACTGTCAAGAACCTCCATGATTAGTAATACACCAATGACGCCAGAAGAGGTTGAAATTCTTGGTATTTCTGTGGAAGGCGTGGATACCGAAAGCATGCGGAGTTTTGCGATTCGCAGTAGTGGTTTGACTGTAGGTGAAACCGTGACCTTGCCAGGAGATCCCTCAATCTCTGAAGCTATCCGAAATCTGTATAAATTGCGTGTCTTTTCGGATGTAAAAATTGTTGAGGAACGTCGTCTTGAAGATGGGGTATTCTTAATGATCCAATTAACAGAAGAGCCTCAATTAGCTGAGTTTACATTCTCTGGAATCAGAAAGAGGGATCGCCGCAAATTAGAGGAAGAAATCCCTTTATTTAGAGGCACCCGTGTGCGCCCTGCCGATCTGGAACGCTCAAAGCAGATTATCAAAGATTATTTTGATGAAAAAGGGTATCTACTCGCCGAAGTTACCGCAACCAAAAGTTCTGGTCCAGAAAATACCATCATTGTAGATTTTGCCGTCAATAAAGGCGAGAAGGTTAGAATTCGTAGAGTTTTAATCTCTGGAAACGAGAATGTTAGCAACAGATCTGTAAGACGAAAACTCAAAAATACTAAACCCAGAAATTCTATTTTTTTCTGGCGAAAGGCGCGCTTTGACCCTATGCAATATGAGGAAGATAAGGTTAATGTAATCAATCACTTTAACTCCAAAGGCTTCTATGATGCTCGGATTGTCCAAGATTCTGTTTGGCTTGATACCTTTAATGGAAAACCTGGGAAAGTTGTATCACTCAAAATTCATGAAGGCCCTAAATATCATGTCAGAAATATTGAATGGGAGGGAAATACAGTCTATACCGATGAGTTACTGACCTCTGCATTGGGTGTCAAGGAAGGAGATTCGTTTAATTCAGAGCGCATTGAGAAAAATCTGTACGGTAATCCTTCAAGTAGTGATGTCTCAAGTTTGTACATGAATCGCGGACATATGCTGTTCAGAGTACAACCAGAGGTGAGAGTTGTTGAAGGTGATTCGTTAGACCTCAATTATGATTTGTATGAGGGTGATATTTTTAGTTTTGGTGAAATCAGCATTGCTGGAAATGATAAGACCAAAGAGCATGTCATTCGCAGAGAACTATACACAATACCTGGACAGACATTCAGTCGAGAACTGATACAGGAAACGATTCGTCGGTTATCCCAGCTCAAATATTTTAATCAGGAAAAACTTGGGGCCGGGCCGTCTATCGATCTTGATCAAGACAATAAAAAAGTGAATTTGAATTACAATCTTGAAGAGATTGGTAGCGACCAGTTAGAACTCAGTGGTACCTATGGAAGATGGGGAGTGATACTGATGCTACGCTTTGGGTTTAATAATTTTAGTGCGCAGGATTTATTCAACCCCTCAGCATGGAGACCATTGCCGTCTGGAGATGGACAGCAACTGACTGTCAGTCTACAAGCCAGTGGAAGACAGTATCAAAATTATTCACTTGGATTCACAGAACCATGGCTCAATGGTCGTCCTACACCCGTAGGGTTTCAGGTATCTCATGCTAGATTTTCTGGAGTGAACTTCTACGGATATAATAATCTAACTAACGAGGATGAATCTGACAGCGGTATCCGATTCACCAATACCTCAGGGCGTATTTTTTATGAACAGCGCCTAAAGTGGCCAGATGACAAGTTCAGTACGAGCACTTCTTTAGGCTATCAATTCTATTCAAATACGAACTACACCGCTGCACTTCCCTCTGGTAGAAGCCAACAGGTGACCGTTCGACAATCATTATCACGCAGTTCGTTAGACCATCCGATTTTCCCAACGGTTGGTTCCACATTCCTATTATCGGGCGAGTTAGCTCTTCCCTTGTCTGACTTTATTCAATACCATAAGTGGAAATTAAGTACATCTTGGAATGTGCCGATTATGCCAAAAATAACGACTAGCTTTTCAGCAGATTTCGGTTATATCGGTTCACTCACTGGTGATGATGTTCTTTTTGAGCGTTACATCGTTGGAGGATCACCGTTTGATGTGCAGGGGTATCGCAGTAATTTTGGTAAAGATATTGTCTATATGCGGGGCTATCCTTCAAGAGTACTTGGCCCCCGAAGAGGTAATGAGGCAATTGGTGGACGAATCCTGAATAAGTTTACATCTGAATTACGAGTCCTCGCTGTTCAAACTCCACAATTAACAGCTGCGCCCTATCTGTTTATGGATGCAGCCAATACATGGGACCAAATTCATACCTATAATCCGAGCCAACTGTATCGATCAGCAGGTTTAGGTGCTCGCTTATTTCTACCAATTTTAGGAATGCTGGAGATTGCTTATGGATATAATTTTGATGAATTTACTCCAATTAGTACTCAAAACTCAAATCATGATGGTTCGCGAAGATGGTTTTTCCAATTCACGCTTGGACAGGGATTTAACTAACCGATCAAAAACTTTCTGTATGTGATGAAATCATTCTTGCTTGTCTACTTACTTCTGTTATTTGCTGTAGCACCAGTTGTTGCGCAACACAATATTGCCTTCATTGACTCAGATAGAATCTACAGTAGTTACCCTGAATTTTCCACAGCACAACAATCATTGGATCGGACAGCTCAGCAATGGGAAGAGGATCTTCAACAGCGCCAAGATGAACTTGACGAGCTGTTTCAGGAATATCAGTCCCGCGAATTATTGTACACCGCGGAAACACGCCAACAAAAACAAAAGGAAATCATTGATGCTGAAGAAGAGCTTGAACGATTACGGGTTCAGTACTTTGGCCCCGAGGGACAGCTTTTTCAACAACAGGAACAGGTGTTGCGTCCGATTCAAGAAAAGGTTTTGATTGCGATTGAACAGGTGGCAGAATCCGATAATTACGATTATGTGTTTGATCGAAATGGTGATTTCGTTTTTCTTTACACAAACCAAAGTCTTGATATTACTGATTTAGTTCTTGAAGAACTCGGTATTGATGTTAATCGAACATCCAGACAATAATTTTTCTCTTAACTTAATAACTTAATGCGACTTACTTCGCTCACATATTTTTTCAGTATTTTCGTTGTTACGCTCTTTAGCTTAAATCACTCGGTAAATGCGCAGCAACTTCCTGCACTCAGAATAGGGTATACCGATCATGAGGTCATTATTTCTAATATGCCACAAACTCGTGAAATTCAGAGCGAGTTACAGGCCGAACTACAGAGCGGACAAAGAATTCTCCAAAGCATGCAAGAGGATCTAGCTGGGAAGGTAGATCGCTATCAAAAACAACAGGCACTTTTATCGGATGAGCGCCGTCAAGAGCGCGAACAAGAATTGATTTCACTTGAGGAAGAGCTCCGCAATAAAGCATCCGAGTTGGAGCAGGAACTTGTTCAGAGGGAAGTAGACTTGATGGGACCAATATTTCAGCAGGTTGATGATGCAATTCAAACCATTGCATCTGAAAAAGGACTGGACTTAGTTCTGCGCACTCAGGCCGGACCATCTCAGCCAATTTTACTTTATGCCAACCAGGATAGAATCACCGATATTACCTTAGAGGTGGCTCGCGAGTTAGGCATTGATGTAGATGCCGCGATGCAACAATCCGAGAATAATTAAGCATCCACATAGTGGATACAGTCCTGTATCTTCATGGAAGGCGTCAGTCGCGTTACAACGCAAACGTTTCGCCGTATGAAAGCTGAAAGCCTGCCAATCGCAGTGCTTACAGCATATGATTATACGATGGCACGTATCTTAGATCGTGCTGGGGTGGATGCTCTCTTAGTAGGCGATTCTGCGTCTAATGTGATTAGTGGCCATGAAACAACCCTTCCCATTACTCTGGATCATATGATCTACCATGCACAAAGTGTAGTCCGTGCTGTAGAGCGTGCATTTGTAATTGTGGACTTACCTTTTGGTAGCTATCAGGGAAATAGTCAACAGGCATTGACATCTGCAATTCGTGTGATGAAGGAGGCTGGAGCTCATGCCGTGAAGATTGAAGGTGGGAGGTCAGTATTGTCGGCCATTGAAATCATCCATCAGACTGGGATTCCAATCATGGGACATCTTGGATTGACCCCTCAGAGCATTTATCATTTTGGTACGTATAAAGTCAGAGCCACCGATCCACAGGAAGCTGATCAACTACGGGAGGATGCTCTTGAACTTCAGAATGCAGGGTGCTTTGCAATCGTTCTAGAAAAAATTCCAGCACAATTAGCCCAAGAGATTTCTTTATCTCTCACTATTCCAACGATTGGTATTGGGGCTGGCAATGCCTGTGATGGTCAGGTTTTAGTGACTCATGATGCTTTGGGTTTAAACAATGACTTTAATCCACGTTTTGTTCGTCGTTACCTTAACTTAGAAGACTCAATGGACTCAGCAGTAAGAAATTATGTAGATGATGTGCGTACGCGTTCATTTCCATCTTTACAAGAAAGTTATTAGGTATGAATCTTGCCTCAGACAATAAGAATAAGATTCCTTCACGGCGACGGCCGCTTATTCTTGTTACCAATGATGATGGGATTTACTCACCGGGTATTCGTGCATTGACCAAGGCCATGAATGATATTGGCGATGTTGTCGTTATTGCTCCTATGAATGAACAGAGTGCGGTTGGCCATTCAATTACCCTTAACAGTCCTATTCGCGTAGAAGATTATAATTTTGGTGACGAATTATCTCATGTCCCTGCCTTAGCCATCTCTGGAACGCCTTGTGATTGTATGAAACTTGCACTTCACGAATTATTACACCGTAAGCCAGACCTTGCAGTAAGTGGAATCAATAAAGGATCAAATGTTGCAATTAATGTCATTTATTCTGGAACGATTAGTGCAGCGACTGAATCTTCGGTTAATGGGATTGATTCTATTGCATTCAGTTTAGACACAACAGATATTACTTCGGATTTTACCCCCTCTGGGAATTACGCCAAGACTATTGCACAGAAAGTTCTTAGAAGCCAACTGCCTCGGGGTGTAGTCCTCAGTGTCAATGTTCCAAATATTCCCGAGAATGAGATCAAAGGGATTCAGGTGACTCGTCAGGCTAGATCACAGTGGGAAGAGGTATTTGTAGGTCGTAAAGATCCTTCAAATAAACCGTATTATTGGTATCGTGGAATGTTAAACATTCTGGATCAGTCCAAAGATACTGACAGCACCGTTGTTGATCAAGGATATGTATCAATCACGCCTCTTCAATACGACCGCACTGCTCATGGGTGTATTGATGTGATGAAGACTTGGAGATGGGGAGATTTTTGAGATAGATCAGTTGCAAAAAGTTGCCAATTGATTCAAGTCTACATTACCACCGCTCAGAATGATTCCGACATTTTGTCCCTTAACATTCAAGGATTTAGTTAATAGAGCGGCCAATCCTAGCGCCCCCGTTGGCTCTACTACAAGCTTCATTCGTTCCCAGATAAATCGAGTTGCAGTGATTATTGCAGTGTCTGGAACTGAAATGATGTCGTGAGTAAATTTCTGGATGATTTTGAACGGAAGCTTTCCAAGAGAAGGTGTCCGCGCTCCATCTGCAATCGTATCTGAATTATTCAATGAATGCAGGACTCCAGTTTTAAAGCTCTGCTCAGCATCATTCGCGTTGGCGGGTTCAATCCCGATGACATTGATTTTAGGATTAAGTGCATGAGCGACTAACGAGGCACCAGATAACAACCCCCCTCCGCCACACGGAACTAGCAAAATATCAAGATCTGGATGATCATTCAAGAGTTCCAATGTGGCAGTTCCCTGCCCAGCGATGATATGAGGATGGTCATAAGGGGGAATGATGGGCAACTTCTTTTCATTGGATACTTGATGTGCAAGTTCTTCGCGTGAGGTTTCATTACGGTCGTAGAGAATGATGTCTGCGCCATATCCAATGGTGGCTTCTCTTTTTATCTTCGGGGCATCATGTGGCATGATGATTGTAGATCGTATCTTCAGCAGAGTTCCTGCTAGAGCGACAGCTTGGGCGTGATTTCCAGATGAAAAGGAAATAATTTCCTTAATTGACGAATCAAGCTGGCTTAATGTGTTGTAAGCACCTCGAAACTTAAAACTACTTGTGCGCTGAAAATTCTCACACTTAACAAATACGCGGGCATCTGTGCGATGGTTTAAGGAAGTTGAGGTCAGCACAGGGGTATAGTGAGCTACGCCATCTAAACGATGACAAGCTCCTTGAATATCTTCAAACGTTACGCTTGAAGAAGAGCTCACGGTAGGTTATTATCGTCTAGAGAAGAACTGCGTTTGATGTCTTCGGTTGATTTACGCTCAATTCGGACTGTCACATGTGACATAAGTGCAGCGATTGCTCCGATGGCCGCGAGGGTAGGGGTAACAACGACGGCAGCAACTGAGCCACCAAGTCCCAGATATAAGGGGAAGTCGGCAAGAACACGCCCATCTTTAATGATGGATATTTTCCGGACTTTCCCTTCACGGGCAAGTTCTTTTACTTTGTCAACCAATTGAGAACCTTCAACTTTGATTTCTTCAAAGCGACTGCCGAGGCGGTCTGTTATGTTATTATGTTTTGATGACATACGATCAATAGAGTTATTTTATAGAAATTTACGTAATCTTGCGAAAACTGTTGCACTCAATCGTAGGATTACAGTCAAGTCCACTGGTTAATGGGTATTGAGTAATTCTCTTTGAAGTTCAAGCAACTATTCGTATTCTCATACAGATCATTATACAAACATGATTGAAATACCTGCAACCTCTACTTGTGTGCTTTCCTTGTTAAGTCAGAATAGTTATCAAGGCAGAGCTGCAAAGGCATTCATGAAAAAGTTAGACCTCTCATCTGGCGCTCCAATCCTTGCACATTTTGAGGATCTCTTGGATGAAATTCAAGTCGAAATTTTAAATAGACGGCACGGTGTTGAAAAATGTTGCTATGAGTATTTAAGTGAAAACCCAAGCGCTCAGGTTATCCATTTAGGATGTGGATTGGATCCTCTGCCTATGGACTTAGCGGAATTTTATCCAGAGGCATCTTTCTTTGATGTAGATATGGCTCATCGAGGGCTTAAAGAAAGGATTAATAAGCAAATTGGAGGTCCTGATGTAAATCTAATGACTGCCGATTTGACGGATATTCCGATAGTTCTTTCCGAATTGAATCGGGCTGGTTGGAATTTAAATATTGCGACTCTACTCGTTTCAGAAGGTATTTCTTACTACATACCTAAGGAGAGTTATAGAGATTTACTCCGCTGTCTTCAAACCCCCAACGGAGCTATTGTATTTGAGTATTCGGCCACGGACAGTCAATTATATGGCACTCAGAAGTCAGAGTTAATTTCAGAATTTTTTGTGCGTTTAGCTAGGATACTCAATTTGCCATTTCCTCTGCAACGTTACGAAGATAACGAGATTAAGTCTCTGTCAAAATATGTGAATGGGAATATTGTCTCTATAATGACACAGCAACAGTTAGAATTGAGTCGATTGGGCACAAAAATGACGAGGAAAAATCCAAGTATGGGGGCTATTCGAGTTGCTTATATCCGTTTTGTCAATCACTGTATAAAGGATGATTAGTCATTCTAACAATGAGACTGATATAATCACAATAATTATTTTGACAAACGAGAATCTCCCTTTGTGAGCGCATTAAATTGATGGGAGAGTCTTGTTGCTTTCCCAAAGCTTGCGAATTGGAATGATAAACATATTTTCCCCGTAACTCGCACAGGTCTCTCCGTCGTAGAGGACCGCACCAAATTTAAATTTATCTGGATTCTTAGACTTCAACTTCTGAAGCCCCTTAAAATCTGAATCAAATATCGTGGAGCTAGCTTTAATTTCAATTCCCACTAATTCAAAAGCACCCCGTTCAATAATCATGTCAACTTCAATTCCATCTCGATCTCGAAAATGATAGAAACGATATGGTTCTTCAGAAGAACTGGCTTGACGTTTCAACTCCAAAAAGACAAATGACTCCACTAATTGCCCAAGAAGGTCATAATTACCTGATAGGATATTGGCATCTACACCCATAAGATGACATGCTAACCCAGTATCACCGATATGGATTTTGGGAGTTTTGATCAATCTTTTCATTCGGTTAGAATGCCAAGCAGGAAGGCGTTCAATCAGAAATTGATGTTGTAATAGACTCAAGTAGTGATTAATGGTATTGCGATTCATTTGTAATTTATTTGAAAGATCGGACACATTGAAGAGTTGTGCCGACAAATTCCCTACTGCTGTGAGGAGGCGGGGGATTATTTCAATTGATTGAATTTTTGATATGTTTAGAATATCCCTGTACACGACACTGTTGATATAACTACCGTACCATTTTGACCGTTTACGATTTGATTGCCGGGCAAGAGCTGGTGGATATCCTCCTCCAACAATCCGCTCTCTGAGATTATGTGCAAGACGCTGACATTTTTCCAACTTAAAGTTTCCTGTAAATAATCTTTCCAAGAACGGGATTGTTGGAGTTTGTTCTATTTCTCGTTGAGACAAAGGATGGAGTCGAAGGATTTCCATTCGCCCTACCAGAGCATCAGTCAATTCTGTTTGAAGTAGTAAATTGCTTGAACCTGTCAATATGAATCGACCTGGCTGTCTGTTCTGATCAACAGATTCTTTTATTGTAAGATACAATTCTGGCACGCGCTGTATCTCATCAATAATTGTACGATCGGCACAGTCGCTTGTGAAGCCTTGAGGGTCTCGCTGAGCTATCAATCGAATTGCTTGGTTATCGAATGTGTAATATGAATAATCGTGTATTTCACCAAAGTGTTTAACGAGAGTTGTTTTTCCACTTTGGCGTGGCCCGTGAATCAGTATAACCGGAGAGTCTTCAACAGATTCAATGAGTAATGAGAGAAGATGTCGGGGAATCATTTTCTACGGAATAGTTCGGCTAATTCTCAGATTGTATATCGGCAGATTGTCAGATTTGTCTCCGCTAATTCTCAATTTATGTATCGGCTAATTGTCAACCTAATGGCCTTAATATATATAATATAATGATAATTTCCTTCAAGACATAGTAGTATCATGTTTTGTCCCTTTGCCTCTCTCTAAATCTACAGATCATTTTAGAAAGTGCCGTAAATTAACTGAGTGTTTGATCTTCTCAGCTCATTTTTAACTTTTGTAGTTTGGATGGAATTCATTATGATTCAGCTCCCATGGGGTAGTGGGCAGAATAGAAAGTTTGTCCATCAATAGATTCAGATTGTAAAATAAGCGTACAATGGTTTGTTCTGTAATATTCTTTCAAAATACCTGCTATGAAATCACATCTTACCATTTAGACTATCTTATAGTAAATAAGGAATTTGAATAAGCCATCATAACAACATAGCAGACAATCATTGAAGATGACTTTGAATAGGCATTATGAATAAGTCTCGTAGCATTGTGCTCATTGGTCCAATGTATCCATACCGTGGGGGCATTGCTCACCTAACCGAAAGAATGGCTATGGGTTTCGTAGAGCGTGGCCATGATGTCCATGGAATTACATTTACTCGTCAGTATCCGGAATTTCTTTTTCCAGGTCAATCTCAGTACGAATCAAAATCTGTGAATCATGGAGCAGTCAAGGCCGAGAGGCTCATTGATTCAATCAATCCTTATTCATGGTGGAAGGCTAAAAAGCGCATCCAAGAATTAGCACCAGATATAGTTATTTTTAGGTATTGGCAACCGTTTTTCGCCCCAGCATTTGGAAAAATCGCCCGCGGATTATCATCTCACAAAATAAAATCTATTGCCGTAGTTGATAATGTATTACCTCATGAGCGCCGAATTGGAAACGCTACATTAGCCCGTTACTTCTTTAAGGCAATGCAGGGTAGTGTCGTGATGTCTGAGTCGGTTGGGGAGGACTTAGACATGTTGAAAGTTACTTGCCCGAGATCTTTTGCACCCCATCCGATCTATGATAGTTTTGGTGAATCTGCTAATCCAGCTGAGGCAAGAAAAAAATTGCAGATTGACCCTGATGCCCAAGCCATGCTCTTTTTTGGATTCATTAGAAGGTACAAGGGCTTACATGTTCTGATTGAAAGTTTAAATCATCTTCAAGATAAACTTCCGAATTATTGCCTTATTATCGCGGGAGAATTCTATGAGGATGAAGATCTATGTAGAACAAAGATTGAACAATTTGGAATCACAAATCATATCCGATTGTTTGATCAGTATATTCCTAATGATCAAGTAGCAGATTATTTTGCGGCTGCAGATGTGGTCATTCAACCGTATCTCTCCGCCACTCAAAGTGGGGTGGCTCAGGTTGCCTATCATTTTGAGGTTCCTGTGATTACCACTGATGTAGGAGGACTTGCTGAAGTCATTCCTCACGAGAAAGCAGGGTTGATTATTCCTCCAAATGACCCAGTTGCGTTATCCGAGGCCATCATACGCTATTTTTCTGAAAAGATGCAGGATGATCTTATCAAGGGGGTGAAACTACAAAAACGTCACTTTGGTTGGGAGAGGCTTTTAGATGCAATTGAGTCTATGATGTAAGGAATAAATAATTTAGGATGATGACTTGTCTCGCTTCATCCGATGCATGACTCCTTAGGTATTGACAAAGCTTGTAGTCTCCATTCTGTTTCAAAGTAACGTTTTAGACTAAAACAGCACACCTGTCATAATTGCCCAACCTCGATTATTTAAGACCGTTTCTTCTCCAAGTTCGGATGTCGGTTTACTTACATCGTTTTGGCCATTATAGTACCTAACTTCAAGGGTTAATCTTTGACTTGCCAAATTAAAATCAATTCCAAGCCCGACGATAAGTCCATAATCAAAGGACTCAATTGAGCTATTTTCTTCAATGAAAATTTCGCTCGTCATATCAGCTTCAACGAGAATGACGGATTCTAATTCAATTAATGCAGCTCCGCCTACAAAGAATCTGGGTACGACGATTCCACTTGGCCCTAAATTCAATTGTGCAAAAAGTGGGAGAGATAAGTAGGAAGTTCTTGAAGTCAACGAACTCGGAAAACTATTATATCTGACCCGAGATTGTGCTCCCATACGAACATATTGAATTTCACCAGCTACACTCAAGGGTCCTAAAACAGAAAGTTCACCAGTTACGCCTCCCGCAATTCCAGAAATAGGATCCCATATGGTTTCGCCAGAATCCAAGTTACCTGAATATGTCGTTTGCGTCATTCCAAATTTAAGTCCACCAGAAAAAAGCTGCGCTCGCACTGGACTAGTAAGGATAAAGAGAAACAAGAAGAACAAGATGTGTCTATACATAATATTGTTTGATTGTCAAGTAGAATTGAATTTTGCTGAATAAGTAATTATTTCAGGTATGTTCAAATATCTATCTGGGAATGATTGTAAGCAGACAGCTAAAGGAGAGATTTGAATACAGACATCTCTATCAGTTCGGTTTTCCTAATTTTCTACATCGAATCCAATCAGTTGATGATCATTCAGATTGACGTAATTGAGCGATCACTTGTTGAACTTGGTCTCTGAATGAATTCGCATTGCTTATGACTTCATATTCATTAACGGTCGTTACTTTTCCTTGATCAACGACCTTTTTTCCATTGACGAATACGGTTGATACGTCTCTTCCTCGGACAGCATAGACGAGGTGAGAGTATATATTATAGAGAGGGGTCAATCCAGCACGTTGCATATCAATCAGTACAATATCTGCACGTTTGCCTGGCTCTAATGAACCGATTTCCTTTTCCATATTCAGCACTCGTGCACCACCCATTGTTGCCATTCGGAATGTTGTTTCTGCTGACAGGATGGAAGGATCACCATACTGTAATTTTTGAATTTTTGCAGCGGTATTCATCTCTTCAAACAGATCAAGATTATTGTTGGCCGCGGGGCCATCTGTTCCAAGTCCAACAGGAATTCCAGCTTGTAGAGCGGCGGGGATCGGGGCAACACCTGGTACACCAAGATGTAAGTTGCTTTCAGGATTATGTGCAATTCCAGCACCCGTCATCGCAATATGATGGATGTCATCAGCAGACAAGAAGACCGAATGCGCTAAAATTGTTCCGGGGCGTAGTGCATCAATGGACATGAGTGCGTTAATCAAGTCCATCCCATTTGCTTTACGGGAAATGGTGTTTTCGGTTGAATCCTCCAATACATGGATTTGAAAAACAGTATTATGATGCTCAGCGACTTGAAATGCAGATTCAATTAGATCTAATGGAGTCGTATAAATCGCATGTGCAGAAATCGATGGAATCACCAATGGATGATTCTGATATCTCTCCATGAATTGATCGGCACTCGCCAACGACTCATCTGATGTAGGAAATTCGGGAGTGGGAAACCCAATCACGACTGGACCCGCAGCAACTCGGATTCCAGTAGTCGTTGTTGCTCTGACAACATCATCAGTGAAGAAATACATGTCCGTAAATGTCGTCGTTCCACTTTTGAGCATCTCAATGGATGACAATATGGTTCCCCAATAAACAAAATCTGGAGAAACAAGGGCGGCCTCAGCAGGAAAGATGTATTCATTGAGCCAAGTCTGTAACGGAAGATCATCAGCGAGTCCTCGAAACAGTGACATTGCAGCATGACCATGAGTGTTGATGAGTCCTGGAATGACCACATACCCAGTCGCATCAATCATGGTAGAGGCTTCTGGTCGGGGCATATCGGCATCAAGAAGATCTACAATACGATCCCCTTTAATGAGAACAGCACCACCATTGAGTATAGTGCCTATGCTATCCATGGTGACCACAATTCCCCCATCTATCAGAGTGGATAGAGCATCCTGAGATGAGATAGGATGATCAGGGATTTCAAGGTTAGGGTTCAAACTCGTCATGAATCCTATGGCTAATAGACTTAGCCAGTGAGGTGGAAATAATCCGTTAAAGTTCAATTTCTGTGGCATGGTGGATAGGTGATCAAATCAAAATATCATCTTGGAAATGATTACATTTGATAGAATTATAGAACAGTTAACTATTAACTTTTCTGATGAAACTGCATTTATCAAACACGATGGTGTCAGGGTAAACAAAGTGATGATCGTATTGTTTTGCATCATTACCCCTTGATTCATCTCATATTCCGCTTTCAGTACATTTCCAACGGATGATATCTCTCGTCGGTCAAAAAACCATTCAAAGATAAGGAGAGCTTGATAATTTTCTGTTCCAGAGGGCATTCTGCCCCTTATTTATAGAATAATATCCGTTTTTGAGATAAGCAAAAGTGCGTATTACGAACGTTTGGGACACTGAATCCGAAGTTAGTGGGACACTGAATCCGAAGTTAGTAGAATGCCGAATCCGAACGAAACGGGACAGTGAATCCGAACGTTGATATTTGTAATGCTCAGATCGAGGCAGGAATTTTATATATTGAGGGTCCAACAGACATTGCTATTTTGAAGGAATGGGCAGTTATTCTGGAACACCCTCTTGAAGAATTTCTTGTGAGTCCATTTTCGTGGGAAACCGCTCAGAGTGAACGCCAGTTCCCTACATTTTGATATTCTTCAAGAAGTTGCCCCCGATTTGAGGGGAGTGGAATTACGAGATAGCAATGGGAGAGATCGCACTGAATCACCAAGGCTTCCGAGGGGGATGAGTCGTATGTACTGGTTAGGTATGAGATTGGGTGCTATCTTATCAATCCAGAGGCGATTACTAGGTTCGCAGATAGTAATTCGGAGAAAATGCGGCGAATGCAGTTGGTGATGCCATTCGTAGCCGTTACCTCCTGAAGTATACGAAAACATGTTTAAAGCATCTGATTACTACCGGCTAATGAAAGCAAAAAACCTATTATCTCAATTCTTTGACCCTCCTTTATTGAAGATCAATGAACGAGACTTAATTAAAATTTCAGCCCAAATGACGAAAGAAGAAATTCATCCAGAAGTCAAAGAAAAATTAGACCAAATTGCAGAACATTTCTCCATCAAATTATGATCTAATTGTTGGATTTGATTCCTAAACGAAAAAAAGGATTCTGTGACACTTCAAGCCCCCGTTTAAATTAATCCTCCAAATTCAAACGTCAAATTGCCTCTGAGGGGTAAAGTTTTCGTTCAACTGATTGCATATTCTAATCGGTTCTATCTTTGAATTCAATAGTTGAGCTACTTCTTTAATTGACATTTCTGATCGGATCCAACGAACTTAGCATTAATTCTACAGTATGAGCTTTTTGCTGATTTTGTTGTAGATTCGTTTACCCGAATTCTCTTGATTTTCAATGGTATAAATGAGTTTTCTAACTATTCGCCACTACCTGCATGATAATAATTTTGTTCAAGTTGAATTGACCTGTTACCCCCGAAAGTTGATCAGAAAATCATTCATACATAGTCTGTTTTCTTCAATGCGTTCTAACGAAGCTTTCTTTTCGTTTCCTAAACACTAAGGTTATCAATTTAAATAATGACGTATCCTAAACCGTTGTTGTAAATTTATTCTCATTGATAACTACTGTTAATTATCGTCGATTGAACATTTAAGTTTTCTATTAGGCACACCATCAAATAATTGACTTCTGTCGGTCTAACTATTTTAAATTCTATGTCTATCTCAAAAAAAGAAGTCCGTCATATTGCAGAATTAGCCCGATTAAGTTTCACAGAAGCCGAAGAAGACGCTCTATCTCATGAAATGAGTCGTATTCTGGATTATGTTGACACCCTTAATCAAGTTGACACTTCAGATATTGAGCCAATGACTCATGTCCATGATCTGGGTCAAGTGGTTCGGTCTGATACGGTGCGTGAACGTACAACTCACGAAGACGCAATGGAGAACGCCCCAGATTCAGATGGGGAGTATTTTAGAGTCCCAAAAGTTATTGGATAAATTTTAGATTCATGGGCAAATCTAAGGTACCACATTCAATCAAGCCTCAACGATCTTGGTGGGCATCTCAATCTCCCATTCTGCAACATTCTTTATGTTTTGCTGCTCTGATAGGGGTAGCCATATATTTTTGTTGGGCAACCCTATTTAGTGGGAAGAGTCTAGTTGGAGGAGATGTGGTTCAATGGCGAGGAGTAGCGCAAAGCATGATTGAATATCGCGAACAAACTGGCGAAGAACCACTTTGGGCGACTAATGTATTTGCGGGGATGCCAGGATACATTATTTCTCATGCGCCATTGGTTCCACAGATAGACGAATTACCCAAAGCATTGCGAAAAATTTCATGGCCTTTCTCACATGTCATCTTTATGCTGATTGGTGCATATCTCTTGGTGTGGCATCTTTCCCGTGACACTCTGAGTTCTTTATTAGCAGCCTGTGCATATAGTTTGACAACATATTTACCTGTAATCCTCATTGCAGGCCACAATACCAAGTTCGTCGCTTTGGCTTTCGCCCCGTGGCTTCTATTAACATTTGTTTATGCTATCAAAAAGCCTAACATCATTGGAAGTCTACTCTTTACGATTGCGTTAGCAGTGAATCTCCGCGCTGGACATGTACAAATCACCTATTACATTACATTTCTAATCTTTATCTGGTGGATTATCTTATTACTTCAAGCGCGCAAGAGCAAACAATTACCTGACTTCTTCAAAGCAACTGGACTACTTAGTGTCGGATGCGTATTCGCACTCATGATGGTCTCTGAATTTTATTGGCCTAAGTATGAATACAAAGAATTCAGTATTCGAGGAACATCGGCTGGCGGTAGTGCAGGGGGGATGAGTTGGGATTATGCAATGCGCTGGAGTCAGGGTCCCTTAGAAATGCTGACTTTACTCATTGCGGATGCATTTGGAGGATCAAGAAATTATTGGGGACCAAAACCATTTACTGGTGGGCCTCATTATGTTGGAGGCATCGTATTATTTCTGGCCTCTATTGCTCTATGGCGTACACGAACACGCTTAACCGCTGCTCTTGGAATTGCAGGGGGCTTAATGGTATTATTTTCCTTTGGTCGCCATTTTGAAGTGATCAACAGGATAATGTATAATCATTTTCCATTGTTTGATGCCTTCCGAGCTCCGGAAACGTGGCTCATTACCGTCGCCTTAGTCTTGGCGATTCTTGCAGCTCTCGGTTTGAGATATCTCGTACGTATCGAACCTCCTGGAATTGCAGAACGCGCTAAATGGCGCTCCATCTATATTACACTTGGAATCATTGGTGTCATTCCACTCATCCTTATCTCCTCTGGGGTAAATTTATTTGATTTTGAGCGTGAAGGTGAGCGCCAACAGGTCTTGGAATATGTCGCGCAATCAGCTCAACGAAATACCTCTGACCCACAGGTAATTGCTGCAACTGACCGATTATTTATGGAGCAATTGGTTACTCCCCGAGAGGATGCTTTGATCGCAGATTCAAGACGATCATTATTATTTATCTTCCTTACAGGTATTGCATTATTTGCGTATCAACGTAAAATACTTCCATCATGGGCATTACAAAGCAGTCTAGTATTCTTAGTTATTCTTGATCTGGGAGGGGTGTCCACTCGATACTTAAATTCTGATAACCTAAGTCTCTCTAAGTTTTCGGTCAACCGAGTTGAAACCTTTGATGTGGATCAATATATTCTTGAGCAGGAAGGTCAATATCGTGTTCTTTCTTTGGAACGCTCCGATCAGACTGCATTATCACGCGCATCTTTTCATCACGAATCACTTGGAGGCTATAGTGGAGCGAAATTACGTGTTTATCAGGATTTTCTTGAAAACATCCTCTTTGACCCAAGAACGGGTGCTCCGAATTCTAATGCACTTGATATGATGAACGTACGATATATCATTTCACCAACGCCAGTGATCGGCACTCTGGATGTGGAATATGGACAACAGTCAGGCTTGACCGTATACGAAAATCTTGATGCTCTTCCACGTGCATTTTTTGTTGGTGAAATTGAGGTTATTGAAGATCCTAATGAAGCTATGCGTAGACTTCAAGAAAATAGTTTTAACCCCGCAATAAATGCTTTATTGCACAGTGGGATTGACTCAGAAATCACTTCCATAGATTCTTCAAGTACTATAAACGTCAATCAAGTAGATTATAGCCCCAGAAAAATTACTTACGAAGTGGAAACTGATGCCTCAAGACTCTTGGTATTAAGTGAGGTATACTATCCAGCAGGATGGGAAGCAACCCTCAATGGAGAAAGCATTGACATTCATAGAGTTAATTATCTGTTACGGGGGGTGGTCGTTCCCGCGGGTCAACATACTCTTGAAATGACATTTAACCCAACGAGTTATATCTGGGGAAAACGGCTCTCTCTTTTTTCAACGATATTTGTGTACGGGCTAGCTATCACCTTGATTGGACTGCAGGGCTATTATAGACTGAATAGAAATTCAAAGAATAGCAAGCATTGAAATAATCAATCAAAGAGAGTTGTCTCAGTAGTGAAGCGTATTCTGTTGATTAGTTATTATTTCCCCCCATCTGGTGGACCAGGTGTGCAAAGACTTTTGAAGTTTGCACGATATCTTCCAGAGAACGGGTGGTTGCCGACTATATTGACGGTTAATCCGAAGTATGCTGCATTCCCATCGCTGGATGAATCATTACTTGATGAAATTCCCTCTGAAATTGAAGTGATCCGAACTCGAGCATGGGACCCATTCAGTTTGTATAGCCAACTACAAGGGAAAAAGAAAGAAGAAGTCGTGAAGGTTGGTTATATTGACGGAACTCAGATCTTTAATAAATTTGCCCGTTGGCTTCGCGGAAATATCTTTTTGCCCGATGCTAGGGTAGGGTGGGTCCCTTATGCTTCAAGGGAGGCACGTAAACTCTTGCAAAAGTATAAATTTGATGCAATCCTGAGTACAGGTCCACCTCATTCAAGTCATCTCATCGGTTTGTCTGCACACAAAATGAGTGGGCTTCCATGGGTCGTAGATATGCGAGATCCCTGGGTTGAAATATACTATACCGAGCAAATGTTTGAAACTCTCTTAGCCAAACACATACAGACACGATTAGAACGGAGGGTTTTGAGTACTGCGAGTGCAGTGGTCAGTGTCAGTAATTATCTGGGAAGCGGATTTCAGCGACGAGCCCCAATCAAACACTACGAAACCATTCCTAATGGCTTTGATCCATCTGACATCAAATCAACTCAAAATGTTTTGTCTGAGCTAAGTGATGATGCCTTTACTATTGCTCATGTTGGAACATATAATTTACTTCGCCACTCAGATGCGTTCGTCAGAGCCTTACAGAGAATGAAAGAACTTACTGATATTGAAGTTCACCTTGTTGGAGCGGTTGATCCTGATGCAGTGGAAGCCTATCACTCAAGTGGGCTTGCAGTCAAGGCAGTTGGATATATTTCCCATCAAGATGCAGTTGATTATATGAATCAGGTAGATCTTCTTTTGCTTGCATTGCCTCAGGTCTCTACTGGGAGCGCAAAGGGGGTGTTTTCAGGGAAAGTTTTTGAATATTTATCAGCACATAAACCAATTATAGCATTGGGAGCTACCGATGGAGATTTAGCCGAACTACTAGATGAGACAAATGCAGGTGGAATTTATGATCATGAAGATGAGGAGGGAATATATTCTTTTGTACATCGCTGCTTTCAATTGAAAAATCAATCTTGGAACATTAACGAAGAAACTCTTCAAGAATATGAACGGCCACGCCTAACTCAGCGTCTTGCCCGTGTATTAGATTATCTTACAGAATGATTGCTACACGTAATATGCATGTATGTACGTTAGTTGGAGCACGCCCACAATTTGTTAAAGCTGCTGCTCTAAGCCCAAAGTTAAAAGAATTTGGAATCAAGGAAACCTTGGTTCATTCAGGCCAGCACTATGATTCAACTCTAAGCCAAGTATTTTTTGATGAACTCGCTATTCCTGCACCCCAAATTAATTTGGAGGTTGGCTCTTCATCACATGCCAAACAGACTGGAGATATTATGGTGCGATTTGAGCAGTACATTAACGGAACAGGCCCCTATGATATCGTCATTGTATACGGAGATACAAATACAACACTTGCAGGAGCATTGGTGGCTTCAAAGTGCAATATTCCCCTTGCACATATTGAAGCGGGAATGCGTAGCCATAATTGGAACATGCCAGAAGAGATTAATCGCATTTTAACCGATCGGGTATCACAGTGGCTTTTCGCTCCAACGGAAACAGCAGTTGAAAACTTAAAGCGAGAGGGGCTTCAAGATTACATCCATTTGGTTGGAGATGTCATGTTTGATGCAACCCAATTATTTTCTCAACATGCTAAAGATCATAAGCCTTTGAAATCGATCACCCATTATGAACCAAACAAATATTATCTTGCTACCGTACACCGCGCCTCCAATACCGACAACAGGGAAAATCTCCAGAATATTTTTGATGCATTCGGACAATTATCTCTGCCTGTGAGTCTGCCAATTCATCCAAGAACAGAATCAGCGCTTACGAACATCAAAGTGCCAAAAAACGTAGACATAATTGACCCTGTGAGTTACTTAGAAATGCTGACACTCATATCAAATGCTAAACGAATACTTACAGATAGTGGGGGGCTTCAAAAGGAAGCATATTGGTTAGGAATCCCTTGTGTAATTCTGCGTGAAGAAACTGAATATCCAGAAATATGTCATAATTCATGGAGTATTTGCGCAGGATCTAATCCAAAGTCAATTGTTGATGCAATAACCAAAGATCCTAATGGGCCTCAAACCAACTTTGGTCATAGACCAGATGAAAGCCCTGTAGACATGATTGTATCTGCGCTCATGACGAGTAGTAATGGGTAGAAATGATTCAATGTTTGATATGATCGCTAAGATACAAATTCTCTATGAATCTGATCAGAACGATACCATTGGTTAGCGGATGTTTTTGCGGTCAAGCCAACTCTCTTTGGATGGACATCAAAAACTCTTGAACTGATGAATCTGGCCAGACACATCAGACATGCTACGTCATCAGCTCTTCGTATGAATCAGGTATCGGACTACTTGGACTCCTTGAGTTGGCATAAAACTATCCTAATGAACTCCACGCGCTTGATACTTATCAGATCTTTCAGAAAGACATATTTACAAATTCCTA
Organism: Bacteroidota bacterium; assembly: GCA_026709065.1. Lineage (GTDB taxonomy): Bacteria > Bacteroidota > Rhodothermia > Rhodothermales > Bin80 > Bin80. Next base: position 100,395 of record JAPOTS010000035.1, on the reverse strand, counting down.
TCCTTCAATCATTCACAGATTCATATATAATAAACTCGACAACTTATTCAGATTTAGATGTTTCTTACTGGAAGAGTTGAGCTTCATTGGTTGATTCAGCAATGTAGATCAACCAATACTTATCGAGTCGCTTCAACCGCGTAAAACCGAGGCGTAAAACGCCTTAGAAATGGACGAATTCCGTTACATGCTCCATAACTTGTCCACTTTTCTCTCCTTACAATCTTCCATCCAGAGTGATCTAACAGCCAATCAAACTGCCAATCTTCAAACTCGTGATAATGACAGTCCCACGGATCATTTGGATTGTGATAAGTGGAAGAAAACCACAGGTAAAGAGGCACTGTGGCAACCAGTCGAGGTGCCTGAATCGCACGCAAAACATTTGCAGGAGATACCAGATGCTCCAGAATTTCGAATGCGGTGACAAGATCAACATGTTCTCCCAATGGTTCTGGGTATTCAAGGTCACCTTCAGTGTTGGAAACTTCATACCCATGCAACTGCATCCTTTTTCCAAGTTCATTCGGAGTGCCTAAATCAAGAATACGAGAGGGCGGTGGAGAGACAGCATCAAGAAATGTGAGCGTATGTTCAAATCTTCGCTCTAATGTTTTCGTCATGTTGTTCATATTCAATTTTGCAAATTAATAGTTTTAATCCAGCCCGATCAGAAAACCACACAATGAGCCGGAAGTAATACCATTTTTCATGAGATTGATCAAAAAGAAGGGGGGGAGGGCGCTCTTTAACAAGCCTAAAAACATAGGAAACAGAATGTGTAAAATAAAGGAGTATTCTATATGATAATTCTATTGTTTCATTCGCTGGTACATTTCAATAAGAGTCTGTGCAGATGTTTTCCAGTTGTAGCGTTCTATAACGGCACGATGACCGTTATTGCCCATCTGTTGACGGCGTTCGGGATCATTGTATAAATCAATGATTGATAAAGCTAAGGCATCAACATCTCCATAAGATACAACTACTCCACAATCCACTGACTCTACGACCCTTTGTATGAATGAACAGTCTGTAACAATCTGGGGACGTTTTAGATACATATAATGAAAGAGTTTGTGAGGTGCTGCATTTTCAGTCTGTTCAGATTTGATTAGTGGCATTAAGCAAATATCACTGGCTAAGATGTAACTTTTAATCTTCGGTTGCACTTGCCAACCCTCAAAATAGACGTGATCTGAAATATGCAAATCTTTTGCAAGCGTCTCAAGATCTGGACGGATTCGCCCATCACCAACAATCACCAGCCGTGCCTTACATTGTCGAAGTACTTGAGGCATGGCATGAAGAAGGAAGCTCAAGCCTCGATGTGGATTGATCGTACCCGTGTAGACTAGTGTAAACTCTGATGAATGTGATTGAAGAATTTTGTCATCAATAGGATATTGGTCAAAAGCCTCTGTATTGATGGTATTCGGCAAGGCGATGATCTCAGGGTTAGACACTACGATTGATCTGTAACGCTGCTGCATAGCCTCTGTGATCACTATGATCTTGTCCAATTGATTTGACCACTTTTTCTCTAAGCGCTCCCATTGTCTAATACTCACAAATAGTTTACCCGGAAATCGAGTGCTCCACGCATACAATCCTAATACTGAAACCCACAATTCATGTAAATCGCCCACCACTGGTATGCCAGCGCGTTTTCCAGCCCGTAATGCTCCACCACACATATACAGGTCGTGTGCATGAAGAGCATCAAAACAATACTGCCGATGCAGTTTTCGGACATGGTAGGCAATAAACAAAGAAAGGATGGGTAGCATACCAGACAATCCACGCATCCAATTGCTGATTTTCCGTGGAACATGATATCTAATAATAACACCCCCCTCCCATTTTTCTGTTGGCACCCTACGATCTGGTGCCAACACAAGTAGGAAAACCTCAATTCCTGCTTTTGATAAAGATCTTATTTCATTCTCAACCCGTGTATCTGGCGGGAAGGGATGGTCCAAAATCATTAAAATTCTCATGGATAGTGATTTTTTCAATCTTAATTATCAAATAGAAATCCAACAGATTCCAATGCGAAAGTGTGTAAGAGTAATTGATGTCTGACTCAAATTCACAAATAAATTACAGGTTTTTGGCGATTTTAGCCTAATGCGTTATCCGAACGTTGTGGGACAGTCAATACGAAGTTAGTGCAACCCTTGATCCACATGGAGAGCCGAGTGCGGGAAAACCGTACGCTCGTTCGGAGAGCAGGGGCAGAAACGACCTATGTGAGCCTGACCGAAGTCCAAAGAGAAAGCGATGGATTACCACCGGCCCCTTAGGACCTACATCGCCCCTTGACTATTGAACCCCAACAAAGGTTCCATGATTGCTAAATGGATAAGTTTTCCATACTTCATATGTTACGACGTTTTTCGCCGATATCTTCATAGAAATTACTCGTTAATCACATATGAAAGAAGAATATATTTGTTAATGGAGAGATTCTCAAAAGGATATGTTCGGAGATAAGATGATACATGGCTCGTTGAACATCATCAACTAATTTCCTACCTTTCATACTCAAAATCCACAGCTCTGGAAGCGGTTTGTTGTGCAACATGATCAATGATAGTAAGTGTCAGACTTAATGGACCATCAGCATACCATTGACTGAGGTCTATCGCAATAAATTCACGAACTGTCGCTGAATCACCTTGATAGTCAAACGAAGTCGTGATAGGCTCAGAACCCTTTCCACTTAAAGTATATTCTATTGTATAATTTGTTTTGTCTAAGTTGTCAAAGCGAAGAAAGTAAGCTTCAAAATACAGTGCAAGTTGTGTCTCTGGGCGAATGGTATGATTTACATAAGGTGTGACTCTATCGAAAGTATCTGGAGAGTCCATTGATAAGATCTTGATATCGCTCAATTCAAGAGATGCACCATCAGATTTCAAAGCATCCAGAGTATCTAAATTGATTATTCCAATGCCCCAAGTTGCATCGGGCTGTGGGGGAATTGAATCTGGAACAGTCCAGTGCAGGGACCACTGCAAAGAAATAGGCTTAGCAACACTATGATTATCGACTGTCCATGAATAGATTTGTGGATCAGTAGAAGCCCCGTCTGGCAAATGATAGCGGCGAATCTGGATGTTTTCTGGTTCAAAATTATCCGAACGTGATGTCAATCCAACACTCAAAATGTAATCTGATGAAATCTCATATCCTAATTGTTTTGACCGCCTACGCATATATCGACTAGGGCGTAAATCTCGCACATCAATACTCCAGTAGATCTCTAATCGAGTTGTCTCATTGTTTTCTAAAAATCGATACATTCTTAATGAAGGAATCAGTTGGATTGTATTGCCATACACTTGCGTTTGGCTTGGAGGAAGAGTTTTCTGGCGGCTCAATTGATGTTGATCATCTCTAAGACGAATATCCTGAATGGCTCTTTGAGAGAAGTGAAACGGTTGATAGGGTTCAGCAGTCGGAAGCGCGATATAATTTGAAACAGCATCATAGATCGATCCATAATGATCATGCTGCATTGCTAATTGTCCAAAGATATCTTCCATCCAATAAAGCAGGATACGAACCCGCCTGCGAGATCCACGTAAATTAGTAGGGACAAGTGATTCAGAAGTCCCAACTTTATAAGGTCTTCGTCGTGATAACTGCACAAAAAGATAATGGGCATCATCGTGCATTCCACGATACACCCATATTTCATTGCGGGGAAGACGAAATTCAAGAGGCAAAGTTTTCAGTTGAAGATTTTTGAGCGAAATGATATCCTGTCTCCACGGTTTACCATATCTTACGAAAATTCTCCCACGATCATCAACTCCCAAAGAATCTTTCCGGAAACCATAATGGCGCTGGGCATGATATACACGATATAGATGTTCTTCTAAACGCTCATTGTTTAATGTCGCAGGTATAGGATCTTCTAGATGCCACCAAGAGACAATCTGGTTTGCATCAAGTGATGTTCCTTGACCTGCAATGAGTAATCGAGATGACTGATTGACGGGTAATTCTTCAGATGTAATGAGTGTGATCCATCGTAGGTGTCGTATTAATGCCTCTCTGTCGCCAACATTAGGGCTTGCTGCATCTCCAATCCAGTTTAAATATTTCGTTGATGCCTCAGCATATAGATTAATGTTCTCGTCCTTAAAAATCCGCGCAATTTCTTTTTCTTGAGCATTTATAGACAGTGCTAAAAACATTTGAATCCAGAAAATGGAAAAAATACGCATCATTATAGTTTGAGTGAGTATTGCTCTAACAATATTCTTGCATATGCCCAATCGCTGGATATTTATTGTATGTACATTCATTCTGGTTACGCTTATGGGTTGTAATCAGGAAAGTTCATTATTGACTCTGATGAGTGAGTCAGGCATTTCCTTTGAAAACCGAATCATTGAACATGATGCATTTAACGTCTTGGAATATGAATATTTCTATAATGGGGCTGGAGTAGCTGCTGGCGATATTAATAATGACGGTCTTGTGGATCTATATTTTTCTGCAAATATGGCCCCTGATCACTTATACCTGAATCGTGGAGAATGGTCATTTGAAGAGATCACCGATGAAGCAGGAATCACTCATTCATCAACATGGACAACTGGGGTAACGATGGCAGATGTCAATGCTGATGGATTATTGGATATTTATGTATGCAGGAGCGGAAATGTTTCAACGGATCGTCGACGTAACGCTCTATACATCAATCAAGGTGATCTGACCTTCAAAGACGAAGCAAAGTCTTATGGACTTGACGATCCGTCTTACTCCAATCATGCGACATTTTTTGACTATGATGGTGACGGAGATCTTGATATGTACTTATTAAACCATTCTATCCGAAGATATTCCCATTTCGTGGTTGATTATATGCGTGCTCAGAGAGACTCACTTGCTGGAGATAAACTTTTTCGTAATGATGGACAAACATTCACTGATGTTACCGAAGAGGCAGGGATCATCGGAAATCCTCTGAGCTATGGACTGAGTGTCGTTGTAAGCGATATTAATGGAGATTTGTGGCCAGATCTATATATCTCAAATGACTACATTGAAGACGATTACCTCTATATCAACCAAAAAAATGGCACATTTGTTGAGTCAATTAGATCATATCTCACGCACACATCATATGCTTCAATGGGGGCAGACATAGCAGATATCAATAACGATTTGCTACCTGACATCTATACCTTAGATATGCTAGCCGAGGATAATTATCGGCAGAAAGTTCTCAAGGGACCAGAAGATTATCAGTTCTACACTCAGCTACGCATTGATGGATTTCATGAGCAGTATATGAGAAATATGTTACATCTCAGGCGAGGGCATGATTATATTGAAATTGGCCAGATCGCTGGAGTCTCAAATACTGACTGGAGTTGGGCGGCTCTTTTTGCTGATTTAGACCAAGATCTGTACAAGGATTTGATTGTCACCAATGGCTATCTACGCGATTATACTGATTTAGATTTTCTAACTACCACCCTCCCTACTGCATCTAAACAGGCACAATTACGCGGAGAAAAAGTGTCAGGATTAGAGATGGTGAATCAGATGCCTACGACCCGGATTCCAAATTATGTATACAGTGGTGTCGATGGAATTCAATTTCGGAATGTGACGGTTGATTGGGGTTTAGATATCCCGACTCATTCAAACGGGATGACTCTTGCGGATCTGGATGGCGATCTTGATTTGGACATCGTCATCAACAATCTCAATCAGGACGCTTTTCTGTATCGTAATCAAGCGCAAGAGCAGGGGAGAGGCGATGCCTTACGTGTTACCTTCCAAGGCCCTCCCATGAATCCTTATGGAATTGGTGCTAAAGTTATTCTTCGTAGTGATAATGAATCTATCATTCAGGAAGCGTATTTTGTGCGGGGCTATCTTTCATCATTGGAGCCAGCACTATACTTTGGTGTAGGGAATTGGCGAACAGTAGATCTTGAGGTTTACTGGCCCGATGATCATTTTCAGAGATTGGAAAATATTTCTACTGGACAATCCATTCATTTAAATTACTCTGATGCCATCCAAGTGATTAATCCAACGCCAAAAGATATGGAATCCCCCTTGATTCTTCCTGATTCCCTAACTGTAATCAATTATATTCATCTTGAGGATAATTATACTGATTGGTCGGAGCATCCGCTATTACCTCGCGACATGGCTCAAGAGGGGCCTGCAACTGCAACAGGAGACATCAATGGCGATGGACTCATTGACATTTTTATTGGGGGAAGTAGGGGGCAACATGCAGTAATTCTTCTGCAACAAATAGATGCAACCTTTATCAATATTACACTTCCAATTTTTGAAGAGCATGCTGAATTTGAGGATGTTGACGCTGTGCTACAAGATTTTACCGGAGACGGCATATTGGATCTTTATGTAGCAAGCGGAGGAGGGCCTGATCCTGGTTACTGGCAGGATCGCATCTATATAAATTCAGGATTTGGTCGCTTTGTGTATACTCCAGAATTTCTGCCTACTATGAAAACCATTACCAGCACTATTGCTCCGTATGATTTTGATGAAGATGGCGATCTAGACCTATTTGTAGGGAGTTTTCATACTCCAAAACATTATGGAATGCCCCCAAGAAGTTATTTCTTAGAAAATACTCTGAATGGATTCATTGATCGTACTGAAACCCTTGGAACAGATTTACTAAATCCTGGGGTGGTCACAACAGCAGTTTGGGCAAATGTTACAGGTGATAACTCAAAAGAATTATTGATTACTGGGCACTGGATGCCAATACAAGTCTATTGCAAAAATGAGTCTGGAGGTTTAGATAATTGTAGCCAATCCTTAGGATTTAGCACATCAAATGGATTTTGGCATCGTATTATTCCTTATGATATGGATCACGACGGAGATATAGATTTGATCGCTGGGAATAGAGGACTTAACACCCAAATTAAAGTATCTACCCAATATCCAGCGACACTTTACGTAGGAGACTTGGATCACTCTGGGTCATGGGATATGATTTACAGTAATTATGTTATGGGAATTGATGTCCCAGTAGCATCTCGGGATCAGATGGTGTCACAGTTACCAGATATAAGGTTAGGTTTTCCAAAGTACTCAGATTATGCCTCTGCAACAACGGGTGAAATACTATCTTTATTCAATAATTCATATACTGTATTATTTTCAAGTCACAGTAGATCAATGCTGTTTGAGAATACCGAGGACGGTATCTTTCAGTCACATGAACTTCCAGTAGTTGTTCAAATTTCTCCATTAAGAGATGCATTAGTATATGATTTTAACGATGACGGTCATAAAGACATTCTCTTTGTTGGAAACGATTATTCAAATCGTGCTGAGGAAGGTCGTATGAATAGTGGACGGGGTGGGCTATTATTGGGAGATGGACAATTTGGCTTCTCAGATGCAGGCCCTAAACAATTTTGGACTAAAGGCGATGCGAGACATATCATAAAAGTTGATCAAAAAATCATTGTTATCAATAACAACGGCCCTGTGGATGTCTTCAGAATCAACAGATGAATGCGGATTTATCATGAAGGCATAACTGATAGAAAAATTCTATTCTACAAAGCTTAAACATCAAGTAATACTTTTAATCGGTTGATCAAATTTTGGAATACAGCATCTAACTGACAGGGAAGGTAATTTGAAACTCGTCATAATTAAATCACAGAAGGTTTGAATCTCGAATAATATGAACCGACAGTCTGAATTTCAGAGACAGCAAAACTGGATTCAAGAAACCCTCAGATCTGAAAACGCCTCGGCGCTTCTCATTACGTATTTACCTCATATTCAATGGCTATGCGGATTTACAGGTTCAAATGGAGTTTTGATTGTTCAACGAGATGAAATGCACTTAATTACTGATCGTAGGTATGAAATTCAAGCCTCATTAGAGGTCAGTGATGCTCAAATCCATATCAGCACTCACAACCTAATCAATTTTGTCCAATCCCAAAATTTAATCAAAAAGTCAGACCGATTGTTATTTCAGCCAGAATACATCACGTTTGATGCAATAGAGCAGTGGAAAGCAAATCTAACGAAAATCAAGCTCTTCCCAAGAAAAAACCTCTTGAACCCACTGGTGGCTATCAAATCCAAACGAGCGATTGAGGGAATGAGGCACTCACAGTCAATCTCTGATGCAGTATTTAACGAAATCCTTCCACGAATCAACACTGGAATTAAAGAAAACGAACTTGCTGCAATCATTGACTATCAGCATCGACTGTTTGGTGCCTCTGCAATGGCATTTGATACCATCGTTGCATTTGGAGAAAATAGTGCCCTCCCTCACGCGCGCCCCACGGATAGAAAATTAAAAAACGATGAATCTATTCTCTTAGACTTTGGATGTATTGCCAATGGATATGCATCAGACATGACCAGAACAATATTTCATGGTACACCAACTCAGGAATTTCAAATTGCCTATAATTCTGTTAAGACAGCTCAGAGTAATGCTGTCAAGATGGCTAACAATGAAGTGCTTGCCTCTGAGGTAGACTCAGCCGCAAGGGGAAGCCTTAAAGAATATGGATTTGAAGAGTATTTTGCTCACAGTACGGGGCACGGGATTGGAATTGAAGTCCATGAGTGGCCTTCAATTTCCAATAAATCGATCGCTCAGTTACTCAATGGATATACCGTTACTATTGAACCAGGCGTGTATTTTCCTGAGAAGTTTGGTATCAGAATTGAAGATACCGTCTTGATATGTTCAAATCAATGTGAACGGTTATCTTCAATTGGCCGCGATTTGATCGTGATTTAGCCTTTATGAATAATGTACTCGTCATAGCATATTATTTCCCTCCCTTAGGGTTGAGTGGAGTGCAGCGAACTGCTGGATTTGTAAGACATTTACCAAAATACGGATGGCAGCCAACAGTGTTAACCGCTAAGCCTGCGGGTTACTTTGCCTATGATGAATCTCTATGGACTCCCATTGAAGCAATGGGGATTTCTGTAATCAGAACACCAAGCCTTGACCCAACGCGGATGTTTCGGTCATATTCAACTGTCACGCTTCCGCCCGAGAGAAAAAGAAAGGTATTATCTTCACTCAGCAATTGGCTCTTCGTTCCAGATAATAAAATAGGTTGGATGCCATTCGCGATACTCAAAGGCATCAATCAATTGAAGCGTCAACGATTTGATCTGATTTTATCAACTGCACCTCCTTATACTGGGCATATGATCGCGTGCCATCTATCAAAAAAACTTAATATTCCCTTGATGATTGACTTCCGTGATGATTGGGTTGGGAATCCTCGTCATGATTATCCAACAAAATTACATCGTAAAATACACTTCAGTCTCGAAAGTAAAGTCTTGAATCAATCCTCTGCTGTCATATCAATAAACCAACAAATTCTTGATCAACTAAGTGAGCGACATCCAGAACTTAAAAAAATCACAAAAGTGATTCCTCATGGCTATGATGAGCGGGTAACATTGACCAGTAAAAGTTTACAATCGGTAAAGCATCTACGGTTTCTATATACAGGTGTTTTTTATGATGCACAGGTACCAGACTACTTCTTACGAGGGTTAAGCTATTTTTTATCTCAAAATCCAGAGCTGAGCACAAAGGTACATGCCACTTTTGCAGGACTTGTACCAAAAGGCTTTAACCAATTGCTAAAAACCTTTAATCTAACAGAGAACGTCGAATTCGTTGGCTATAAACAGCATAATGTGATTCAACAATTACAACAGGAGGCTGATATCCTGTGGATGACCATCGGCAGTAGGGCAGGTAACAATGGGATTTCTACGGGGAAGCTATTTGAGTATATAGGAACAAGGAAACCGATCTTGGCACTCGTACCCGATGGAGCCGCAAGAGACACACTTGTTCGGTATGGAGCTACCTATCTTGCAAATCCCACATGTATAGATTCGATTATTCAGGCGTTTAACGATATCAAAACTGATTGGCTTAATCAAAATCTCCCGACCCCTGATGAATCATTTGCATCAATGTTTAACCGTCATAGACTTACAGAGACGTTAACACAAGTTTTTCATTCAGTCATTAAATCTCGATAGGGCAGGGTAATGCGTCAAAAACGACTTGATCTTAAATTAGCCTCAACGTTTGATGAATTGGAACGCGCTATTGAAGCACTACAAGATTTTATTCCTACTTTGGAATTAGATGAAGACTTAGCATATAGAGTTATCTTATTGGCCAGCGAAGCGCTTACAAACGCAATAGAGCATGGAAATAAATGGAATCAAAAAAAAGAAGCGACTCTAAGTTTAGTTAAGCAAGACAGACGTATTGAATTGATTGTCACTGATGAGGGCGACGGCTTACACTGGACGCATAAGAATCCGCTTGAAGAGAAAAATCGGCTATCTCATCGTGGGAGAGGCCAATATTTTATGAGAGAAATGGCCGACGAAGTTCATATTGATGAGGATCATTGTAAACTAAGGCTTGTGTTTCATTGCTCATCGTAGAATTCTCATTCGGCTCTGATTCCCTTAGCCAATGAGATATTGTATCTCAATCTACTCTACTGAAAATACTTGAACCTCCAGATCATCTTTGGAAAGCAGGGAGACTGATCAATAATGTTAGAAGTGGATCATAATCCATCAATACCATGAAACGGCAGCTAGTGATATGGATAGCACTTACAGGATTAGTGAGTTCAATTATTGCATTATCATTCGTTTCGGTAGATCGTTCAAAATTGCCAATCATGTTGGCATTGGTTGTTTTTGGGTCTATTTGTTGGCTTATTTGCTGGCGGTTCGGGACATTTAGATTACCAACGATTCTTTTGTGTGCAATCATTTTTCGCGTTGCACTCATTGGGTTACCACCTTCTCTTTCGGATGATGCATATCGCTACATATGGGATGGATTGGTTCAACACGAAGGCTTAAATCCCTATCAATTTCCTCCTGAAGAGGTTCCTGTTGATACATTGAAAGACGATTCTGTCTATAATAATCTTAACTCAAAATCCTTCATAAGCGTATATCCACCCGTTTCACAATATATTTTTCGTTTTGGGAGTCAGTGGCACAATCCAAATAGCTATCTAAGCTATTATTTAATTAAGGTCATTTTCGTATTGGCTGAATTAATTGCCATATTTGTGCTTGCTCGGATTGTTTCAAGCGGATTTGTATTGTTTTATGCTTGGAATCCAGTCATAATAATTGAAACTGCAGGCCAGGCTCATACAGAATCAGCCGTCTTATTGGCGTTGGTTTTGGTCATTTACTTTGCTCAAAAAAATCAAAGTAGATGGTCATCTGTTTTTCTTTCGATAGCTGGGTGTATCAAATTGTATCCATTTATTTTCTTTCCCTTCTTATGGCGACGTCATGGTTGGAGATCAGTTTGGCCGGGAGTGGTGGTCACAATCCTTCTATGCATTCCCTATTTAGCGCCATATATTTATTCAAATATATCTACATCACTTGATTTATATGCCCGCTTTTTTGAGTTTAATGCTGGTTTGTACTACGCCTTAAAAGCCGGCATGCAGTGGTTGACGGGAGAAGATTGGAGTAAACAATTAGGGCCAATGTTACGAACGATATTTATATGTGGACTCCCATTAATATACTTATCAGACAAACTACGAAACTGGTCGTTGCCCCAAGCAATGCTGGTCACAACTGGGTGTTATTTTGTCCTAACAACAACCATTCATCCGTGGTACTTAACGGTCCCAATTTTTTTAAGCGCGTGTCTTCAAGCCCCTAAATGGCACTGGATTTGGCTTGCTATCTGTTCCATAGGAACATACTTATCATACACTGGTGGGCCTTATTGGATATTCGTAATTTGTGGTTGGACAGGGTGGGTCATCATTGTAACGATTACTTACCTTCCTGATTGTATACAAAATGTGATGCGTTTTAGGGCGGGCATCAAATTTAGAACTTTACAATCAGTAATCCCGCGATTTACTCCACCATTGAAAGTTCTTGATTTAGGATGTGCAGAGGGGTTCCTTGGTGAACGAATACAAGATAATTTAGGTGCTAGCGTATCTCTTGCAGATATTACGTCGATGAATCAAACAAAACTTCCACATCATCTATTGACTTCTGGATCCTTACCATGGTCTGCTAAGCATTTTGACATTGTTGTGCTGTACTATGTACTGCATCATGCTGAGGATTCGGAGACATTACTCAGGGAGGCAATACGTATCTGTCGTGGTCGTGTGATCGTTGTGGAATCCGTATACAACAGCCCGATTCAATATCAGTTGTTGACAATATTGGATCGAATTGCAAACAGAATCAGATCATTTGGAAAGATGAATTCTCAGGAGAAATTTTTACATTTCAGATCATCAACCCAATGGCGTAAATTATTCGAAGATTATCAAGTGAATCTTATTTCTGAATTCAAATCAGGGTTTGGCCCTATGGGGAGTGCTGGATTTGTGCTATATGTCAACAGAGATAGAATGGATAACTAGTACTATAAATCCTTAGTTCAAAGATTATACATTAGTAATCTTTTCTATAATATCTTCAAGTGAATTATCAACAGAAACTCTGCGGTATGAATCATATCTACGGAACCAAGTTAGTTGCCTCTTTGCGTAGCGGCGACTATTTCGTTTGATAAGATCTATCATCTGTTGCCAGCCAATTTGATTATTGAGATACGCCAATGGTTCTTGGTATCCTATAGATTTTAATGCTGGATATCTAGGATCTAAATCCATTTTGGAGATCTGTCGTACTTCATCAATCAGACCATTGTCTAACATCGAATCAACGCGTGCTTCAATTCGCTGATATAGGGTAGGGCGGTTAAGCGTAAGTTCAGTCACACAAAAATTGTAAGGTGGAGGTGACACATTGACATGGAAAGACGAAATTGGCCTGTGACTCAACTCAAAAACTTCAAGTGCACGAACTACACGAGCTGTTTTTGTTGAGTCCATGGTCAAGGCTGATTCTGGATCGACGTTTAATAATTCCTCGTATAGCGCATCTTTTCCTATCTGTTTGAGCCGGTTTTCAATTTTTGTTCGTATAGAGGGGTCAGAAGGGGGAGAGGGAGATAACCCGTGAACAAGAGCATGAAGATATAATGTGGATCCACCTACGACAATTGGATTGCGGCCACAACTAAATATTTCTTCAATTCGGTTTAGCGCTTGGGTAGCAAATAAACCAGCAGAGTAGGGTTCTCCAAGATTGAGTTCATCAATGAAATGATGTGTGACTTGATTCAGATCTTTCTGACTAGGCTTTGCTGCACCAATAGAAAGCTCTTTGTATATTTGACGACTATCGGCAGAAATTATCTCACCACCAAAGTCTTTGGCTAGTTTTAGTCCAATGTTAGACTTTCCAATTGCAGTTGGTCCAACAATGACATGGACGAAGGGAGTGGTACTTGTTGAGCTGATGGAAATATGAGTAGCTTGTAGTCCGACTTTTAATAGGTGGGAAGACTTGGATCAATTTCCTTACTCCAAGCAAGTGTTCCTCCACGAAGATTCTTTGCATTCGTGATCCCAGCAGCGTGAAGGAATCTTACAGCTTCTGCAGATCGACCACCAGATCTACAATGGACAACAATCAATGATTCATCATGTTGCTTTTCAATTTCATCTACTCGATCAACGAGCTGACTTAAAGGAATCAAATATCCATCAAGATTAGCAATAGAATACTCCCAATCTTCTCTAACATCAAGAATGAAAGGCTTTTGATTGGAATCAATCAGTTGTTTGAGTTCCTGAACCGAGATTTCAGGTACATGGTCTTCTGAAAGTATAGACATTAAGTAAATTAATCTAATGTATTATTGATTGATATTGATGGTACAAGCGGTACAGCAATTCGTTCTAATAGAAAATCAGAATTAAAGGAACCTGGAATTAACATCAAATCCGACATGCTAACAGTGGTTAAGTGAGTAGAAAAGGTTCTTGCAAAATGATAGACATTCAAGGTCTAATATGTGGAAACTTGTTTTCATTGAGTAGAATTTCTTTTCCAAGATGATCAATATCTTGTCAAGGATCTGACCAGAGATATGTAGTTATTCATCAACATAATTCATTGTAAATGGATCTATCTCCCATCTAATTAGTAATCAAAATTAACAAAATTCCTATCTTAATGAAAAACTACATATTTACTGCTCTGATTTTCTTCTCTTCAATGTTAAAGTAGGCTGTGATGCTTTCGTGGTGTCAAATGATACATCTACTCAGGAGCCTGAAAAATTTAGTCAAGAAATGATACCTCAGACACGGAATGGACGACTCATGTTTGAGTCTAAATCAGATTTTCATACTTATACGGAATTCCTCATTGAGAATCAAAACCCCTCTTATTTGGACAAGGTTGAAGCAGGCTTAAAGGATTTTGTATCGCTTCGCACTGCTACAAATCAGTTGATATTTCAGGAAGGGATGGATGATGGCAATCAGAATAATCTCCGTATAGTGGAAGATATTGTATTAGAATCTGTGCTAAACAGTAATGGAGAAATTCAAATCGCAGATTCAATCTTTAAGATAACTCATGACTATGTTTATATGGTTGATCATCAAGAATCAGATCTGCTTTCCGATATATATTTGAGGTCTGCTGGATCATCAAATCTGACCCAGCATACATCTGTTCAAGTATTTGAGATTGATAGATCCGTCACATCTGGCACACTACCAAAATCGAGTAATGCAATGGCAATACAATCACCCGGTGAATGCTGGGGTTATTTTCCTGTACCAGACAATGATGATCGTAAATTTCGCATGAAGGGAAGCTTATGGATCAACAATTGGTGGATATACCGCTCGTTTGGTACTGAGCTTGAATCTCAACAAATTCGAAAAAGAGGCTGGTTCAGAAGATGGTTCCATAACGAGGCCAAATTCATCAAAATTTCTGGGAAATTCTCGGTAAAAGCTTTAAATTCTCATGATCAACTCTACACTGGGACTAGACATTTCAACTTTACCAAGAGTAATGCAGCTGAGATCCGTCATACTTTTCGTAAAGACAGAAATAACGAGGTAAAAGGGGCTAACATTCAGGCAACTTTCTATGTATTCAAGGGAGCGACTGACAAGGATCACTCGACATGCAGTTCAACTAGAAGTTGGAGATGGTAAATTATGTGAATTTCTTATGATCCACTTCTCAGACTTCCTATAATGATTGCAACATTAGCATGGGGGTTAGCATCTGACTAACCTTTTGGTTAGATAGAGTTCTATAAATATCTACATCAAAGCTTCTCTTTCTATTTGTAAGATGAATGGGCTTACTAGAAGGAGAGAAAATGTAATATGCCTGTGCTCCTACGATTGACATCTAACAGGCTCTTACATGTGTCATATTCATTACCTACCTTGACTGCCTAGTTGCCAAACAGATGTAATGCTCTGGAACTGTTTCCTCTTATCTTTATTGATATTGTCACCCACCGTCACAGCCCAAAGTCTATCGGTCAATGGCTATGTAGAAGATCTGGAAACTGGAGAGCGGATTCCGAGAGTAAATCTATACTTGATTAACGAAAAGATTGGTACGAGCACAAATGAATTTGGATATTTCAATCTTAATGTTCGGAGGGGAGTATCCAAAGTGTCTATCAGCCATATTGTCTATCAGTCACAACTTCTAGAATGGTCAGTTTTATCCGATACTTCACTGGTGATTAGGTTAACGCCGCGTATCGCATCTCTAGACTCTTTGATGATCACCAGCCCCATTTTTGGGAATTATGATGGAATCCTGATGAGTCAACACTCTCTGACTGCAGCTCAAATTGAAAGCATCCCCGCCATACTTGGCGAGGCAGATGTTATCAAAACTCTTCAATTGTTACCAGGGGCTAAGCCTGGGCGCGAGGGATTCAGCGGACTCCATGTTCGCGGAGGAAATGATGATCAGAACCTTATCCGACTTGATGGGCTAACACTCTACAACCCAAATCATATATTTGGGTTGTTTAGCGTTTTTAACCCCGTTGCATTAAAAGAAATTGAACTCATCAAGGGTGGATTCCCCGCTCGCTATGGTGGCCGACTTTCCTCAGTAGTGCGTTTGACGATGAAGGATGGAAACTTGAAGAGGTTTGGTGGTGAAGGAAAGCTTGGAATTTTAACTTCAAGATTGATGCTCGAGGGCCCAGTTGTGAAAGACCGCGCGTCTTGGATTATCTCGGGGCGACGAACATTTCTTGATCAGATTAACAGATGGGTCCAACCAAAAGAGGAACAGACTAACCTACATTTTTTTGATTTGAATTTGAAAGGCAGTTTGATTGCGACTAAACGAGATAGAATCTATTTGAGTGGCTATATTGGAGGTGATAATTATACGTTACTTATCCGCCCCGGGGGGCAGAATTATTCCAATCGAGAAACAACTTTTCAAGTTGATTGGCGTAACCAACTGGCCTCGCTACGATGGCACCGTCTTTTGAGTGATCAAATGTTCATGAGCCTCACTGCAGGTATCGTTGGATATGATATTCAGAGTCGGATTACTTCAATGGAGCCCTCTCCCTCCAATTCTTCTGAAACATATAGAACCCAATGGAGCTCGTCTATCACAGACTATACTGCTCGAGTTGACCTAGAGTACAAACCATCCCTGCGTCATTACATTCGTTTTGGAGTTGAGGCTATATCTCATTTATTGATTCCCTCTTCAAGCATTAGTGTTTTGGAACGCCCTGAAGAAATAGACACCACAGCTACGCCCAAGCGATTTGTTACTAGTGAATTTGCTGCATACTTGGAAGACGAGATTCAATTTACCTCAAACTTCCATGCAAATTTAGGACTTCGCTACTCAGGTGGTCAAAGTGAAGGCTATAGAGCAAGCACTTTTGAACCGCGGGCAAGTGTTCATCTAATCCTGACAGATCGTCTAAATGTGAAGGCATCTTATACCCTTATGCAACAATACCTACATCGCCTCACGGGCATAGGAAGTTCTATTTCTCAAGAAACATGGATTCCATTTATGTCTGGAATTCCACCCCAAAAAAGTTCTCAGGTCGCTGCCGGTCTATCATATTTATTTTCAGAACAGCGACTTAACTTATCTCTGGATGGATACTTCAAACACTTGACTAATCAGATTGAGTATGGCCCAAATATACTCCCATATCAGGCCGCTCTATTAGGATGGCCATCCGTTGTTGAAAATGGATCCGGCACAGCATACGGCGTAGAAGTCCTGCTTCGGAGACAACATCGGCGATTAAACGGTTGGATTAGCTATACTTGGAGTCAATCGAACCGGTCCTACCCTGGATTGAATGATGGACTCTCGTTTCCCGATACATATGATCGCACCCATGAAATTTCTGTACTCGGCCAAATGCACGTCACTCAACAAACTTTGCTTTCAGTTTCATGGATCTTTATCAGTGGTAATCCAATCTGGTTACCCAGCGCACGCTACTTTGACCCAATCAATGATATTCAATGGTTTGAGTACACTTCCATTAATAGCAGTCGAGTTCCTCCGACACATCGACTTGATTTAGGTGCAAAATTCACAAAGCAAATCAAGTGGGGGACACGCACATTCAGCATTGGTCTGCTTAATGTATATAACAGACGTAACCCCATGTATATCTATCCCCAAATGAATATCAATGGAGCGATACAGTGGAGGCGGGTAACACTTTTGCAACTGGTACCAGACATCTCTTATGGGATAAGATTCTGATGAAGCACTTGGCCATCATCGGGTTATCTGTATTTTCTATTCATTGTGCGATTCCAGTAGAGTTGGAATTTGACAGCAACTTTGCAGAAAAGGTCGTGATATTTGCAGAGTTTGAGCCCGATAGCCTATGGACTGTAAACTTGGGCCGCAATGTGATCTATACTGACAGCATTAATTGGAACGAGTATATCATTACCGAAGCCACCGTGACGATCAGTGCTGATTCAGAGATCAAGGAATCTCTCATTCATGTTGGACAGGGAATTTTTCAGTCACCTCATGGGAGTAGACCTGTGCCAGAAACCCAATATACAATTACTGTAAATACTCCAGCTTTACCCGAAGTAAGCGCTTCTTCAAAAATCCCGGCCATTCAAGCCGATTTTGTAAAGATACAGGAACTTTCATCCGATGCTACCATGCGATCATTTCGGATTCATATACGCATTGTTGATCAAATTGGGCAAGACAATTATAGTCTGCAAATCCATCACTTAGAACCGATCTGTCATAATGATAGAGGTATTCCACCATTTATGAACCGCGGAGAAACTACGATATGGCGTTCTGTTTCGTTTAATTCAGACTTTCCTGAGATACGCGATAATGTTCCAGATATCAATGACCCAAGTAGTGCCCAGACAGGGGCTGTAGGGGGAAGTTATGGCGAAGGATTTTTTACTGATCGTTCGTTTGAAGGGCAATCAAAAATGATTGAACTGACCATTGATGTTCCTCATTATGATGTGCTTCCACCTTATATCCAAGTATCAATAACAAATTGGAGTCACGAATTGTGGTCTTACATTGAATATCAAAGTGTCGTAGATTTATTTGGACCCAGTTATTTTGAAGAAAATCCAAAATTTATTTATTCCAATATACAGGGAGGCCTCGGTATTTTTGGAGGTAAAAATCAAGAGCATTTACGATTTGATCATGAGGGTGCTTCATGGGATTTAAATGAATTTCAAATAGGATTTGAGTTAGTCCAACCTTGTGATTCGCAGTAATATCTGCTGATGATAACATAAATGTGATTATTCATGGACGTTGTTTTTGTACTGATATTTGGGCTTGGCCAATGGGTCAACCCATGCCAATCTGATTGCACTGTTGAAGCGGCATCAGCGACCAGTCTCATTCTCATTGATGGTGTATTGGATGAAGCAGACTGGGATTTAGCCATACCTGCGGGGAATTTCCATCAGGTGACACCCCAAGAAGTGTCAATAGCTTCGTATGAGACGAAGGTGCGTATCCTACATGATCAGAGGACTCTATATGTGGGGGCTACTTTATCTGACTCATTGCCGAATCAAATTCAACGAACCATTGGGCATCAAGACAGGTTCAATCGGGCCGACTGGTTCTTAATTGCACTTGATGCTAATAACGATCAAAAGACGGCTTTTCACTTTGCCGTAAATGCCGCGGGAATACAAGTTGAAGGATTTGAGGTTGATGGTGCGGCACCAAGCCAATGGATTTTGGGGGATATCTTCGGAGAACAGCGATTTAAGTTTGATCCAAGCTGGGATGCAGAATGGAGTGCAAGCGCAAAAATTGACAGTTCGGGGTGGACTGTGGAGATGGCGATACCCATTTCATTACTGCAGATTACAAGTAGCAAAAAAGATACTTGGGGTGTGAATTTTCGACGATGGGTTCCTCGCGCTGCAGAGCTATCAGAGTGGGCATTAACCTCCCTGCGTGATCGCTATCAAGGGGAAGTGCGACAGTTTGGATCGCTTATACTTGCTGAGGAGATTCATCCAAATATTCATCGCTCTGGTTATGCACATGTCTCAGCACTCAATTATGCTGAGCAGGATGACATTCCAGCCTTTCTTCCAATTGCTGGTGCACATGGAGAGGTAGCCTTTTGGAGGTCTGTGACTTTACAGGCTGGCGTTCTTCCAGAATTGATACCAGAGGATGTTACCGAGTATTTAGAACGCAATTTTGCAAGCTCTCAAAGGACGATTAATTATGATAGATTTTTACCTACAAGTCAGCAGGTGATTGGCATGACTCCCTCTGGTTCAAGTTTAATTTTTGATCGTTTGAGGGGAAGCGACTGCACAGAATTAATTCTTGGAGGAGCATCACTGAATACTCGACTTCTCAACAGAGTGACAGCGGCTGGATTAGCCAGTGGATATCTGAATTCAGGAAATGACTCTGGAATATTGTTCGGATTTACGGGAAGAACTCAAATAGATATTGGCGATCAATCTGTGATCGGCATTTCCGCGACTCATGAACCGGCCCCCTCTGATTACAATCTCACCTCTGACAGCATAGGAGGGACTGTTTCTGCTACAGTATTGGACTGGGATTTTCGAACACAGAAGCACTCCCGGTGGAGTGGCCAATTCGGCGGTTCCCGTTTTATGACTACCAATTCCTGTGAAGATGCTCTTGGTAATGCAGACATCATTACAAATGGTACTCCAGTTTTTTCTCCTACCTCACGAGAAGGATTTGCAGCGCGATTTGAATATGGCCAATTTGGGAAAGAAACCAATTGGTTTACTCGTGTGAAAATATCTCATCCAGATTTTGTGACTCGCACTGCAGAATCAGGGTTTTTGTTAGATCAATTAGAAGTCCTTGCAGGCTTCAGAGGCACGCTAACCAATGGAGAAGGAGTCTTCAAGCGGGGACAGTGGAGTGGGGGAATTGCTCAGAGATTTGAATATACCAGTCTTTCAGCCAAAAAGACCATCCTAGTAGGCATGGCCGACCTCTTAACATCACGAAATAATATGATTTCTCTCGCTATGCATACAGGGGTTCAGTCTTCAGGACACATTCGTTTTGGACTGGACGCTTCTATTTCTTCAGATAATCGGCGAAAAATGACGGTGACACCCAGGGTTGGTATGATATTGGGGCAAGATTATCCAAATAGTCTTTACAGTTCATTGAACCTTAGAGGAAGTCCAAAATCATGGATTTCTCTGGAGGCGAATCTTATGACTTTATATGCTTCGGGAAATCTGAGCACACCTCAATGGTTAACTCAAACTTTGTTGGCCAATTCTTTATTGACTGCTGAGCACCTGTTACTGAATCCATCGGTTCAGTGCGCCTCTGGTTTTGGATATGAAAGATCCATTATATTTAAATCATTTAATTGCATTCGTACCTATGCAATTGCATCTATTGGATTAAACAAAAAATTAAATTTTGAGGTTGGTGTTCATGGAGTGGGAATTGGCATCACCGATCGCCAGAATCTTAGGACGATTGTTGATGGGCTCACCGAATTGATTGGCGTGTTTAGGTGGGAATTCAAGCGCAGGTCTTTACTATCATTTGGTGTGAATTTGGGGAGGTCAGTTGGAGTAGGCAATGTTTCTGAGAACTGGGACAATCTTTTTCAGTTGCTAACCTCTCCCACTAGAGGAGACAGATATTATCTCTTTAGTCTCTCAATCAGCCGGCAATGGCAGCGGTGATTTCAGTTATCACTCAAGTATAATATAACTTGCTGAATCTCCTTGTTGTGCTGATGTGATCAATTTTATGAAGCTCGGGGAGATTACAAATGATTCATTGATCCTTGGGGGTCTAAAGATTTAATCCTCGTACCCAATATTACCAATCTATGAGTGATTGGTGTAGAATCGCAGTTCAGGTTCTATGAGTTGTTTCATATCTCGTTAAATTTATGCATTGAAATTCTGATGAGTAGGGGCAGAAATTATCACTTTTCACAATTTTCCAGAAGATACAATATTTCCAGAGAATTTGAGAATTATTGACTGCAATCAGGTGGATAATCTGCGAAAAAGACACTTCATCTGACGAACTCATTACTAGGAGAGTTTGATATTCAGGATGCCTAAGACAATGGAATGTCAAAATATGAACAATTAGGGATCTAATCTGCCTGTGTTATCAAGATTTCTGAGAGCGGAGAGAGTATATCTAATGACATATTATCCGGGAAACGCAAGATTCTATCTAACCTTTTGAAAAAAATTGATGAATTCTACCGTGCTCAGGAGAGATACCTTTTATATGATATAGTTTAGGCAAATATTGTATATTACCCTGCGAATGTAACATAATGATAATTATGTTACATTCGATTTAATGAAGCTCTGATAAGTGCATGTGGGTGACCCACATCCTTGGTTACCTGTACTCTGAATTCCGCGGATCACCATCTGGGACTCGGTGCCGTAAACATCTTTATTATGTAACTATATGCAAATCGGATTCCCGCGATCGTTGGAGCAATTGTGGACTTGGATAATTGATCAACTTCATGGAGATGGGCAATGAACCCTGCAAGATTCTGGTCAGTTTCTGATCGGTCCACTTCCTCTCGGATTGAGCTTCCAACTCCTTACGGGCATCTTGGCGATCCAAATGAATTATGTGATCTTAGACGGATTCATCGTACGATCTCTTGGCGGTCAAGATCGTGTAGTCTCCTTTCAAGAGCATGTACAAAATCGTCCAGCCCCGATTGCACCGACGCAATACACTCTGCGTCAATATTCTTCTCTGTCCGACTCATATGGTAGAACCCAGATGCAATCCAGTCGGCATCTCTCTCTTTTTTTCAAGATGTCTGGTGTGAACTTCCAGTCCAGAATCAAGATCCACATCTGTGCGCAATGCAGATGGGAGATCGTTCAAGCGACCCACAGGTTGCCCACTTGCAAGGAATGCAAATGCTTCCTGACATTCTTTTTTAGATCGTTTCCTGCTTTGATAATCCGTAATCCCTTTATCTTTATGACGTTCATAGTATTCCTTACGATAGGCTAATGCCTCGCGGATCCAACCTGTGAACGTTTCGCGGAAAGGCTGCTCAATGTCGCTCAATCCGATCTCTCCCTGTAGCCACTGATCACTGAATTCGTTTTGGGCATGAAACATCTCCCGCACAAGTTCAATTCGCTCACTTACCCATGCCCGTGCCGCTTCGGGTACATCATATTTAACATGATCAAATGATGCTCCCTCTTTTGCCCATTGCAAAGCATGTTTCAAATCCTCCTTGGAGAAATCGGTAAGTGGTTTCGTCATGATGGCTTCGGTGGGTGATGGTTAAATATAACCGTAAAGGTTTTTAAGATCACACACTTTCTAAGTTCCAATAAGGATAATTTAAACTCAATCGTCGTGAAATTAAGGGTACTCCATGATAAGATTAGCAGGTACCTGATAACTGGCTAACTGGCCTCCTGCATAAACATGACTATACTGTGGCTTGTGACTCATTCGGAGCGTGGGCATCTGTCGGAATACTGCTAAGAGAGCCTGAGGAGAAGTCGGTACCCTTAAGTTGCTAAGGCATTGATGCAATTCCACTGGGGCTTACCAGAACATAGTAGTGATTGTGATTTCTTAGGCTTAGCTGATCTTGGAGACTTCGTTTCATCTCGCTTAATCAATTAAACTCAGTTCGTTCTATGTGGCTTAGTCTCCCAGTTTCTTGGAACCAACCCATCGGCTGACGGTTCATTAAGTTATCTTTGATATCGTAAACCTACAGTTCATGAGCTCAGATTTCATTTTCGATCGTGGACCCACAGAATATTTTCATGGGCGCAAAGAGATCATAGATACGTTCAATAGTGCGCTTGAAATCTTTCAGAAAAAAAAGGGTGGTACTATCTTTTTGATCCAAGGCGCGCCGGGTGTGGGTAAGACGGCCTTGCTCGATGTGCTATCAATGCAAGCGAAGAAACGCGGATGGAAAACCACTCACATCTATCCCCATGCGCTTTGGAATGCAAATGAACTATTGCGCTATCTCAGGAAGAGAAGTAAACGTCAAATCAGTGGTTTGAGTATTGAGGGTGATATAGACAATGCTGGACCAGCGAATTTAAGTGCAGAGATTAAGGCCCCTGTATGGACAATCATTAAACTCTTACAGAAACAGAAGAAGCCACTACTTTTGATCTTGGACGAAGCTCAATCCTTGGGACTTAAAGGCAATGTACCCGATGATATGAAGAGTGTTGTGATTAGTATTCTCAAACAAATTCATAATGGGGACTTGAGAAGGCCAGTCATGCTACTCGCTGGTGGACTTGGGACGACCGAGTCTGCCTTGAAAACGTTAGGAATTTCACGGTATGTCACAGGATGCACCGTGAAACTTGGTCGACTTGACAAAGAGTCAGAGTCTGCAGTGATCCGAGATTGGCTCACACTTGCAGGTGGAGCGGTAGATGATCCGACTATATGGATTGACTCCATTGCGGAGCACACGCATGGGTGGCCTCAGCATATCATATCCTATATCAAGCCTGCTATAAAATGCCTTAAATCCAATAACTATCGCTTGACGGATGAAGGGTTAGAGTTTGTGCTTGAAAGTGGCAACGAATTTCGATTACAGTATTATGATCAGAGAGCACATGATATTGACGAGGATCACCGCCTTGCCTTGGCAAAAGCCGTCATGGATGTTCCAATAGATGATACTATGACCCGACCTGCCGTCTTATCTAGCCTTCTGCAGAGCGGACTCAATCAAAAAGAAGCAGATGACCTCTTCACCCGAGCACTTGAACAAGGAATGATAGATCAGCGTAAAGGGGGGCGTTATGGAATACCGATCCCCTACTTCCACAACTGGCTGATTGATGAATATGCGAAAAGAAAATGCTAGTAAATTCTACTGCTACCCAAGTAGCTACCTCCCATGCCCGACCTGTTTTGCTTTCTAGTAGAATGAATGATCAACTTAGTGTGAAAAATGACAAAGGCGAAGACACGCGAAAAGATATAGACGGGTTCTCAATGGAAAGATTACCTAATCATAGCCAAAAGCACCCCTGAGAGTCATGCCATTTCTCATGTTTTTTAAGTTTACATATATCACTAACACGTTCAATTCATTCAGACCAAGTTTCCCCTACATGTCATTCATCAACCCTGTGAATCATCACACAACAGGTATCTAAAATGAATATGTTAGTCCCTGTTAGTGATAAACGTGCCAGCCAAGCCGATGATGACATACATCTAATCAGTCTTTGGCTACAGGGAAAAAGCATACATTCTCAGGAGGCTTATTCTCGGGATATTGCGCAATTTGTAGATTTTGTTGATTTACCACTTGACAAGGTAAAATTAGACCATTTTTGGGAATGGGTGGATCATCTCAAAAATCGTGAAACACAGCCCGCAACTCAAGTCCGTAAATTAGCAGCAGTTAAGAGTTTATTCAGCTTCGCTCATAAGATCGGATTTTTACAGTTTAATGTAGGTGCCGCTGTTAATCTGCCAAATATCCCAGATAGTCTCAGTGAACGAATACTTTCCGAGGATGAAGTCACTAAAATTTTTGATCAAGCATCATCGCTACGTGATCTTGTTCTATTGAAGCTGTTCTACGCTTCAGGTGCACGAGTGTCAGAACTGACTCGCCTCTATTGGGGAGCAGTTCTCCCACGCAATAATAATCACGAAGGACAAGTCACTTTACTCGGAAAAGGTAATAAGACCCGAAACGTTTTGATTCCTGCCAACGTATGGAGTCAATTGATGAAATTAAAAGCAGAATCCGATTCAGCAGAACCTAATGAACCAGTCCTAAAATCTCGTAAAGGAGGTCCACTTTCTCGACAACAAATTTGGAGAATTGTCCGCAATGCCGCTAAAAATGCTGGACTGAACCAGGATGTCTCCCCCCATTGGCTACGTCATGCCCATGCATCTCATGCTCTTGATCATGGAGCACCAATTCATCTGGTAAAAGAAACTCTGGGGCATAAATCTCTAACAACTACCAGTAAATATACTCATGCCCGCCCAAGTGAATCTTCATCAAATTATTTAGATATTGATGATGACTCATAAGTATTGATCATCAAAAATTTTAGTTATTTATGCATTATCAATTAATCTTACCTGTGAAGAAGAGAGTGCCCCGTATCAATATCAAAAATATGAATTCGCTTTCCATCTATTTCAAACATTCGACACTCTGAAATATCAAAATTTGTAGTCCCCGAAACTCTTGACATAAATGTCATTGAGAGCGTTTTTCCATAAACATAGGATTCTGACCCCAAATGCTCTTCAAATGTAATTTCTGCCTCAAAGATTCCAACTCCCCGTTTAGAGCTATTTTTCCTCAGTGGCTTAATGGCCTCGGGTCTAAAACCAAGTACAACACCATTTGAATGATCTTGGGAGTATATATTTTTTGAAATCCTCAAACATAACTCACGATTTTTGGAAACAAACATCTGTTTGCTGTCTATCTCTTCAATCATGCCAGTGATAAAGTTCATTCCCGGATTGCCTATGAATTCTGCAACGAATTGGTTTTGTGGATGATGATACAACTCCACTGGATTGTCAATTTGCTGTACTACTCCCCTATTCATAACAACAATTTGATTACCAAGGGTCATTGCTTCAGTTTGGTCATGAGTCACATAAATCATTGTGGCATTGAGTTCTCGGTGTAACCGTGATATCTCTGTACGCATTTGCACACGTAATTTTGCATCTAAATTTGATAGGGGCTCATCAAATAGAAATACTTTGGGTTTTCGAACAATTGCACGCCCCACAGCAACACGCTGTTGCTGTCCACCAGAGAGTTGCTTAGGTTTACGGTCTAATATGTCAGTGATTCCTAAAATTTCTGCCGCTTGCCCTACCCTCTGCTTTATTTCAGATATAGGGTATTTCCGTAGCTTTAACCCAAAAGCCAAGTTATTATATACAGTCATATGAGGATACAAGGCATAGTTTTGAAACACCATCGCAATATCGCGATCTTTAGGAGGAATTTGGTTCACTATCTGATTATCAATGAGTATAGATCCACTCGTAACAGATTCTAATCCAGCTAGCATCCTGAGCGTGGTACTTTTCCCACAACCTGAGGGGCCAACAAGGACCAATAATTCTCCATCCTCAACAGAGAAGTTAATTCCATCTACGGCAACATGATTGCTGTCATAGATTTTTTGGACATTTTCAAAAACTACATTTGCCATTATCAATAAATAAGAACAGGTTTTTATACAATATAGTACAAGTTGTTTGTAATGTAGTCTCAGTGATCACTTCAATCATTAGAATTAACTTCTTAATGTCATCAAATAAGCCAGCAGTGACAATATATGATGTTGCTAACCATGCAGGGGTAGCGATCTCAACTGTTTCTAGAGTACTTAACGAGTCTAGTGACGTTTCAGAAAAAACTAAAAGGCGCGTAATTGAGGCAATTGATGAACTGAAATATCTCCCCAATCGGGTAGCCCGATCTTTGGCGCAACAAAATTCAAGTCTCATTGCTATTGCTTCGCCTACTATTACGACTGCATTCCATAATTCGCTTCTTAAGGGGCTTCGGACTGTTCTCGCCAGCATTGATTATGAGTGTGATATTCTTCTGTTTGATCTTGGAAGTCAAAACCCCCTTAACCGTTTGCGGGATAAATTAAAAGGTGGCAAGGTTGATGGTCTGATCTTGGCTGGAATTCCAGTAAGTCCCCATTTAGCCAAAGAATTGAAAGCATTTAGTGCACCAGTGATCCTAATTGGTAATCATCACACTGAATTTGATTGTTACTACTGGAATGATTCCGATGGCGCTTTTCAAGCAACTAAGCACTTGCTTGAAAACGGTCATCAACATATCGGCTTGATCCGCGCCTATACTGATGGTTATGTTCAGCTACAACGAATTCAAGGATATAAGGATGCATTGAAACATTTTGGAGTCAAATTTGACTCTAATCTGATTCAGTGCGGATCAACCATCAAGCATGCTGGGTTTAGTGAAGAACATGGATATGAGGCAATGAATAGTCTCTTACAAGTCTCCCCGAATATTAGCGCAGTCATTGCCAGTAGTGATGTTCAAGCAGTTGGTGCTTGGAAAGCCATCACTGATGCACAGTTACGTGTCCCAGAGGATATTGCTTTAATCGGATATGACGATATTAAAACCAGTTATTATATCGGTTTGAGCAGTATTAATCAGAAAATAGAAGAAACAGGTCTACTTGCTGCCAAGCGCCTGATTTATCGCCAGAAACATCCCACAGTAATGTCAAGGGTTGATAAAGAAATATCTTCGACTTTGATGATTAGACGATCAAGTAATTACACTCATAATTCTAAATAGAAATGGATCAAAACATCATTAACACTCAATTAAATCACACTTTAACTGGCACTGATTACAGTGAACTAGGTCATAAGTATCAAGGGAAAGTGAGAGATACCTATGATCAAGGAGAACTCCTTATCATGGTAACCACCGATAGAATCTCTGCATTTGATATAGTTTTGGATCAGACGATTCCCTTCAAAGGTCAGGTCCTGAACCAATTAGCCGCTTACTTTTTTGATGTAACTAAAGATATTATTGCTAATCATGTTGTAAGCGTGCCTGATCCTAATGTTACGATCGCCCACAAATGCGATCCTGGGAAATTGGAATTTGTTGTGAGAGGATATCTTGTAGGCCATGCATGGCGGACTTATAAAACAGGTAAGCGCTCGCTATGTGGAAAATCCCTTCCAGACGGATTAACTGAAAATGAGAAACTCCCTGAACCTATTCTCACTCCCACAACGAAAGCGCAGGTCGGTCATGACGAGGATATTAGCCGTGAAGAGGCTATTGATCAGGGGCTCATTGAAGCAACAACATTTGAAAGGCTAGAAGACATTTCACTGTCGTTATTTCGGAGGGGAACGGAATTAGCTCGTGAGCAGGGATTAATTCTGGTTGATACCAAGTATGAGTTTGGTCAAACCAACGATGGGGACTGGGTGTTAATTGACGAGGTTCATACTCCGGATTCTTCGCGCTACTTCTATTTGGAGCCATATGAAAAGCAATTAAAGGAAGGAAACCCTCAACAGCAACTTTCCAAAGAATTTGTACGGGAGTGGCTGATGAAGCAAAGTTTCAGAGGTCAAGACGGGCAACTCCCCCCTGCCCTTCCCGACGACTTTCGTGCTCAAGTATCTGAACGTTACATTGAACTATTTGAGAAAGTGTCAGGGCTAACATTTTCCCCTGACACTCATCAAAACCCTGAAGCGCGAATCATTAATGCTCTCAAGAGCTAATACTTTACTGTTGGTGACATAATCTGGAATCGAGTGATTATAGAATCAGTTTGAACTAAATAATTACTGGTTGAATAACAAGAGAGATAAAATCTTCTTCAACCCTTTAAATTTGGTTCTAACACGAATCATTTGGATAGAGACCCAGATAACACACAAGAAAGAAACAGAAATGTGAAATTTCCAAACTGAAGTTAGCCCCTATTTGGGAGAATTAGGGTGTATCTCAGTCATACAAGCTTCGGAAATACTTCCTAAGTAGCGGATGAACTCAATACCTTGTATGGTGGATTTTTCCATATTGGAACTGTACCATAAAACCAGCGTCGGTCTATAATGTGGAATTGCTATGAGAGCAAATTATTTTTTCAACTACCCGAACCTATACATATTTTGAAGTGCTTATAACCCTACTCTATGTGGAAGCATTTCTTAGTACTACTTCAATTCCTTTCCAATGAATTAGATGATCTTTCTGGACATGTTTTGTAGTAAGTAACGCACCAACTGAGATCGCATGTAATCAAATCCATCCATTTTATATGCTCAATAAATAACCGATCATAAAAAGATTTGCGATAATGAGCAATGTTACCTCTATTGTCATGCAGATTTTAATACATTAGCTGAGTGTAGCAAGGTCCATGTAATCATTTTCAGATTGAATCGCCCAAAATGGAATGTACTGCAAGTCTGGTTGCTGAACATGTGGATGTTTAATGGCAATATCACCAGCATCCAAAGCCTGTCTTAATAACTCGCTAACTTGGTTATTATCTTCGTTACTCAAGCCAAATCGCTGCTGTATACTTGATTCAGTGATACCCCTCCCTTTGCTAATGTACGTCAAACAAGCGTGTTGATATACCCCGCGAATCCGATCGTCGAAATCTATTTCAGAAAGAGGACGGTAAGCATAAATGGTCACACGGGTACAATCATCCATCAATTCAACTTTAGGGGCTGGTAAATGGAATTTTTCAATCTCATCAACGATCTTATCCCACCCACTGCCTAATTCTTCGCACATTCCAAATCTACGGAAAAGAGTTGCCAAGGTTTTGTTGCGAGTTTTCGGAGGTGCATTTATAAACTGCTTACAATCAATTAGTGGAATACCACGGTTCATGACTTCAATACGATTATCAAAGATTTCAACAATTGGTCCTCCATTTCTGGATGATAAATCTTGATGAATCATTGCATTAGCGATCACCTCACGAACAGCCAAAATTGGAAATCGTTGACTTTGCTTCCTTATTCCATTTCTGAATGTCTCATCGGTTGGGATCACATGATCAACAAATTGAATGAATTTGGAAAATCCAGATGCATAACCAACCATAAACTCTTCCTGACGACTTTCATGATGCCTACCCGATCCATTGTAGGTAACAACCCTGATTGCTTTGTGTCTTAATGAGGGTGCATCTGAAAAATCATGAGCAATTGATAGAAATCCCAAATTTAGAATATCCCATGCTCCGTCATCTCTTTGATGAATAAAATCCTCCAACTGTAACTGTTGAAGTAACGCTGGTACATGGGTGGGGACGGGAATTTTCTCATGCTTGAAGTAGAATTCATAGTCAAGCAACTTCATCACATCTTTATCTTTTACATACTCAATCGCTGTCGCTTTTTCAAAGATTCTACTCTCAGATATGCGCCACAAGATTCTTTCCTTCTCTGGAAAATGATTTAAATCTCTGGTATGGGATCCTATTCGAATGTAGGCTTCATGATTAAACCTCACTGGCTGATTCAAGGCATGAGGAATCACCAATACGACCACAGTTTTATCATCAATATTCTCTTGGTAGAAACGTAAATTAACCGATGGTTTTAATCTATTTGCCAGCCAATGATCCAGATTATCCTTCTGTACCAGTTTTGTCGCTGGATTGAATGCTGTTCCAATGATACGGTGATCATGATCATGAATTCCCCAAATGATGTACCCATGTGATCTTCCAGAAACCGCTACAGCATTGGCGATAGCAGAGATATTTTTTCCCAACTGAATTGGGTCAGCATCGTTGGACTTAAACTCAACCCAGTCTGTTTCTTCCGGTAGCTGGCAGAGCCGTTTTACCAAGAGAGGAATATTTTTAACAGTTGGCATATCAATAATGTATCATAATCCATCTTCAACGATCAGTCATCCTATCAAGCAAACAATGGAATGTAGTCACAGTTTTATTCTGATTTCAATGATGTGGCAACCCACGATGATACCCTGTATTACCCAATGATAGCACTGATTTCAGACTAGATAGTTTGTGCTTGGACATCAAAGTCATTCATACCGTAAAACCCAGAAAAATTCATTGAGTTCGGTCTATTTATTTAAGAATATAATTATCAGATTGATCGCATTGTGCAGAGGTATCAAACGAATTGTGTTGGTGGCTAAGTTTGAAACTCATTGACCTATCTACTTTACATGCTGAGATAAGCACTGATATCAAGATCGTAACATGTTTAATAGTTATGTTCATTGACTCTGAAACTTCCCTTCTGATGGACTTACATTCATTAAATATTCGGTATACAAAGATTTGACTACGAAAATAAAATTCATGTCTTTATGATGAGGAAGCATATTGATCTTCAGTAGATTTCTCGTTTCAAATCTCAAAGAATAGATTCAAAAATCATCCAAGCAACAGACCTATTTGAGGATGAGATCTCTCTCGATCAACTGTGCACCTTCTTCATCAATGGTATGCTGTAGACAAAGCCATTCTGAATATAAGAGAGATAGGTACTCTCAACCATCAAATTATAGAAGCTCTTACCATGTTGTCATCAGATACGTGCGGCTCTGGTGGATGTGTTCCTTCAATCCATGAAGCAGTCCCGTCTGTATATGTTTCATGTTTCCATATGGGGACTTGTATTTTTAATTGATCTATCAGGAATCTACACGCTTCAAATGCTTCAGGGCGATGAGAAGTCGCAACCCCAATGACGACACTTGCCTCTGAAACAGGTACTTGCCCCATTCTATGGATTAAGCATACCCTATGGAGAATCCATTTAGAAGATGCTAAATCTACGAGTCGATGCATCTCTTCTTGTGCCATGGTCTCATAACATGTGTAGTTTAGACAAAGGGTTTCTTTCCCTTTGGTCCAACGACGTGTGATTCCTGCAAATATTGAAATCCCCCCCGCTTCGGGAGTTTGCAAGAATTGATATGCCGAAGCAAGGTCAATGGGTTCCTCCGAAAGTTGAACAATCCGTTGTTGGTCTTGCTTAGCCACCACTTACTGGGGTTATTATTGCGATTTCATCTAGATCTTGTAGGATCTGCGAGTCTGGGGCATACTGATGATTTACTGCAAGACGCATTACATTCCTATATGGGACTATTAAGGGATATTGCTCACATGCTGAATCAAGAAGTTCAGCAACAGTAATGCCTTCTGGGCCTTCGACCTCAATGGATGATGTTTTGAATTTTGACTGCAACACACTAAATAGTTGTATTTGGAATAATGGCATTGCACTAATCTTTTCTATGAATTAAGTAATAAATTCAACCTAAATGATGATCAATAAAATATAGCACTATGGCCGATATTCCCCTTTAATAAATCTGGAATGATTTGAATTCTCTTTCATAGCTCATAGTATTCATATAGGCTACATTTTCTCAGTAGGAGTAATACTTACTGCGTTAGTTAATTTCATTAACAGACAATGTGACATCCACGAATAAATTTTATGCATGCTCGATCGGGAATCATAAATGATCATTATCCAGAATTGTAAAACCCAGGTCAGTGTAGTCATTAATTATGAGACTCATCAGCTTATAGACAATAATTGTAATCATTGTTTTGATATAATGTTTCTTAAAAGGGCAGTCTGTAATCTAACGAAATCTTAAAACTTGAAGTGGAGAAATTCGTGATGCAATACGTGAGGGAAAATACGAAGCTAACAGACATAATATTATAGAAACCACTGCAACGATCCCAAAATCAGACAACATCAGTGATATTGGAACTGTATCCATGAAGTATGTCTCCACAGGAAGCCCAATAATTCCGAATCTTGCCTGAATGAAACCTAATATCACAGCGAGTAATAAACCAATTCCAGTTCCTAAACTACCTACAAAGAAGCCTAGATAAATGTATAGTTGTTGAATCCTTTGCTGTGACGCGCCCATGCTTGTTAGGATTCCAATTTCACGAGTTTTTTCTAATACAATCATAAGGAGCATTCCCATAACACTAAATGCCGCAACAAATATCAGAACACTGATCACCAATGGTACAATTGCTTCCTGTAAATCAATCCACGCAAATAATCCTCGGTAGATTTCAAAAATAGTCCGAACCAGCACACCGAATCCTAACGAATCTTCAAGAAGTAATGAGATTGATGGAGCTAAGCTTGCATCTTCAAGCATCACATCAAAACGTGTGACATGATCCTCCTTATATCCAAGTAATTGTCTTGCTGAATTAATATCTGTAAAGATATAGGTCTCATCAAAATCAATGAGAAATGTTTCATAAATTCCAGATATTTCAAATTGCTTAAAGCGGGGACGAGAACCAAACAGAGACTCAACAGACGATAAGTTTCTGATAGAAAGGAGGGTCACAAGGTTTCCAATTTTGAGATTAAGATTTTCTGCAAGGATATTACCAACCACTAATTTTGGAGAATTCTCCGGTTCTATATTATCTGATCCATTGATGATATGTTGAGCTAAATAATCAGGTAGTCGATCAGTTCCCCATAACCCTACCCCATCAATGTCTTGACTCGATCGTCTCAATAAAACAAATTCAGTTACAACCGGCTGTAAAGAAATGACCGAATCTTGTTGTTGGATCTTCAATGATAACTCATCTGATCCAATCAGTGGACCATGACGTATATTCTCTACTTGAATATGCGCACCAAATCCAGTGATTTTATCATGAATTTCTTGGCTAAACCCACGCACAATTGATAGAGCGAGTAGCAGTGTTGCAACCCCAACTGATACGCTACCCACCGCAACGAGGGAAATAAATCGTAGAAACTTACCACCGCTGTCCCCCCCTTGGGCACCGCGTAAATACCTCCATGCTATGAATACCTTAAAGGACACGTTAAACAAGTAATCGAATCAAACGGAATTTAACTTTTGATTGTCTCTAAATAATTGGAAATATTCTTAGATATCAGTAGTATAACATTTTCAAGTGAATCTTGATCAGAAAAGACATCTTCATCATTGTTCAATCTTAATCCATATACCAATGAATAACAGTAAACCGATTATACCAAAAGCTATCAATGAGCCAGTACTAGATTACGCACCAGGCTCTTCTGAATGTGCATCCATAAAGTTAAAACTAAAGGAATTAAAAGGCACCCAGACCGAAATTCCAGCATTCATTCATGGAAAAGCTGTTCATACTGGAGACCTCGGAGAAATCCGTCCCCCTCATGAAGTAGCACATTTACTTGGTGCTGTCCATAAATGTGGTAGTAAACAAGTGCAACAAGCAATTGAGTCAGCACTTGAAGCCCGGAAGACATGGTCAGAAATGGACTTCATTGATAGAGCATCAATCTTCCTCAAAGCCGCAGATTTATTGGCTGGACCCTGGCGTGATGTCCTCAATGCCTCCACAATGCTTGGGCAAAGTAAAAATGTATTCCAGGCTGAAATTGATGCAGCATGTGAGCTCATTGACTTCTTTCGTTTCAATGTAGAATATGCTTCTAAGATCTACGAAGAACAACCCTACTCCTCCCCAGGAGTCTGGAACCGCTTAGAATACCGTCCTCTTGAAGGTTTTGTCTTCGCTGTGACTCCATTTAATTTTACATCAATTACCGGAAATTTGCCCACTGCTCCTGCATTGATGGGCAATACTGTAATCTGGAAACCAGCTTCTACATCAATCTATTCAGCGTATTTTATCTACAAATTACTTGAAGAAGCAGGATTACCTCCTGGAGTCATTAATATGGTCCCTGGATCTGGCGCGAATATTGGGGATCCAGTCTTAGCCTCTTCAAGCTTCTCAGGGCTTCATTTTACAGGCTCAACTGACACATTCCAACATATGTGGCGAACGATTGGTGCCAATATTTCAAATTACGATACCTATCCCAGAATTGTTGGTGAAACAGGAGGGAAAGATTTTATCCTTGCCCATAGCTCGGCTGATCCAGATGCGGTAGCCACAGCAATTGTACGTGGAGCCTTTGAATATCAAGGCCAGAAGTGCTCGGCGGCCTCACGAATCTATTTACCTAAATCCAAGTGGAGTTTAATTAGAAATGCTTTAATTGGGCAACTTGATGAAATCAAGATGGGGACAGTTGAAGATTTTTCAAACTTTGTCAATGCCGTCATTGATCAAAGTTCTTATCAGAATATTGTTGGTTACATCAAAGAAGCACAGCATTCAACAGATGCTGAGATCGTTACTGGGGGACATTATAACGATAAACATGGATACTTCATTGAGCCAACGGTCATCTTAGCCTCCGATCCCCAGTATCGCACGATGTGTGAGGAAATTTTCGGACCCGTTGTTACTATTTTTGTTTACGATGATGAAAAATTTGACGAAACCCTTACTTTGTTAGATCAAACTTCACCGTATGCATTAACAGGGGCAGTTTTTGCGCAAGATCGTCAGATCATAGTTCAAGCTTGTAATGCGTTACGGAACTCGGCTGGTAACTTTTATATCAACGATAAACCAACTGGCGCAGTTGTTGGCCAGCAACCATTTGGAGGTGCTCGTGCATCGGGAACCAATGATAAAGCTGGCGCTCCGCCTAACCTCATGCGTTGGGTCTCTGCAAGAACCATCAAAGAGACATTCAATCCTCCAAGACACTTCAGTTATCCATTTATAAAATCAGACTAATGAAGGGTCTTCAAAAAAAATCTCCAATACGAGTCGTCCAATACGGCCTCGGCCCGATTGGGCAAGGAACTGCAAAGCTCATTCTTGAAAAGCAGAAATCTGGACAAATTCAACTCGTCGGTGCTATTGACATTGATCCGAAAAAAGTCAATCAAACTGTTGGGGAGCTAGTCAATGCTGAATCAGATGTCGTCATCTCAGCAAACGCTCAACAGGTCCTTTCTCATAGCTATGCAGATGTTGTCGTTCATACTACCAGTTCGTTTATGCCTCAAGTTGAAGAGCAATTGACGCAATGCATTCAATCAGGTGTGTGTGTAGTTTCAAGTACTGAGGAACTGCCTTATCCTTTTGACAGACACCCAGAAATTGCCCTTAGGCTTGATTCTCTTGCAAAATATTATGGGGTCTCCATTCTTGGGACTGGGGTGAATCCTGGATATGCTATGGATGTTCTTGCCTTGGTCGCCACTGGAGTATGCTCAAATGTGGAATCAATTAAGATTACGCGCCGCGTAGATGCTGGATTAAGACGACTCCCTCTCCAAAAAAAGGTTGGAGCTGGTATGACTGTTCAAGAATTTCAAGATCGAAAAGCAAAGGGAGGATTTGGGCATATTGGGTTGGTTGAATCTCTACGACTAGTCATGAGTGGACTCGGATGGCCAATTGAGGATTACTCTGAAGTATTGGAGCCTGTCATTTGTGATGAAACGACAGAAACTCCCTATTTGACCGTGAAATCTGGCCGAGTTGCTGGAATTAAACATACAGCTGAGGTACTGAGTGGCGATCAAGTAGTGGTCTCATTAGATTTACGGATGTATGTAGGTGCAAAAGATCCTGAGGATCGTGTAATTGTAACAGGAGATCCTCCAATCAATCTAGTTGTAGAGGGAGGGATTTTTGGTGATACGGCAACTGTAGCAGCGTTAGTTAATGCCATACCACAAGTTTTTCAGGCATCACCAGGATTAAAAACTGTCGCGGACTTGCCTGTACCTCGATGTTATTTAGGCAAGGTATGAGTGATCATCCAAATTATGAGATTCAAGCTATTTGATTGGGCTTGGAATCTCTGTCGCTTTGATAGCTGATTCGAACATGATGAAATGCCAGAAGTTGTTCTAACAATATCTTTTTGATGAGAAATATATCGCGGAATGTTAGCCCAGTGTTATCTAATTGCCGGTCTTCAATCTTGTGATCAATTAATTGATCAATTAAGTCCTGTAATTTTTCTGATGTTATATCTTGCATTGTTCGACTGGCTGCTTCAACTGTATCGGTAAGCATCAAGATGCCTGCTTCTTTTGAGTTGGGTTGAGGGCCTGGATAAGTAAACGGTTTTTCATCAAGATCCTTGCTGTTAGACTTACTGTCCTCAAGGGCTTTTTGATAAAAATATTCTGTCCTAGTGGTTCCATGGTGTGAGGCGATTAGGTGTATTACCTTGGCTGGTAAGCGATACTTCTCACCTAATTCAAGTCCTTTTGATACATGACTAATGATAACCTGAGCACTTTTTGACGGTAGCAATTCATCGTGTGGATTGTTACCTCCCATTTGATTTTCTATGAAGTATTCAGGAGAATATAGTTTCCCAACATCATGATATAGAGCCCCCACGCGTGTAAGGAGCGTATTGGCTCCAATTTCATCTGCAACGGATCCGGCAAGGCTGGAGACCTGCATTGAGTGATTGCATGTTCCTGGGGCTTTTTTCATTAATTCCCTAAGCAGGGGATGATTGGTATCAGAAAGTTCTAACAGTCGTAAGTCTGTTGTAATATCAAATACTCGCTCTAAAACCCACAGAAACGGATAAGCAGTGATCAGTAGAAATGAACCAACTCCTGCCAATAGAAGATCTTCTTGGAGTTGTGGCCAAACACCTCCTTCATAGAGCCATAGCGTTCCAAGCGCTAGTCCGTAACCACCGAAGGCATACGCAGCGGTCAAAAATAACTGGCCACGATTCCGAAGATCACGTGCGCTTAAAATGGCGACAGTCCCTGCAACGAGGGTTGACCAAGTATAGGTATAGTCAGAGTGTAACAAAAATCCTCCTACTAAGGCAATAGCGCAGGTGGTCAGCAACGCAAGGCGGGAATCAAAAATGACTGTCAATAACACAGAGACAATGACAACAGGAACGGTATACATAAACTCGGGAGGTGCAAGACGTATGACGATTCCAAATGCGATGATCGTTCCAGCATACAAGACCGAAATTAGAATGATTGATTTAGTGTCTTGAAAGATATTTGGGCGTGCATATCTAAGAAATATTGATAATATGGCAATGATTGTAAGCGATAATAAAATTTTTCCAATCAACTGCAATCGCTCACGAGTCGCAGGCATTTCACTGCCTAATTCTCGCTCTAAGGAGTCAATTTTTTGTTTAATTTCCTGTGTGATAATCTCACCATTTCGAACAATTTCTTCACCTTCGGCAACCATACCTCGGACAGGAATGATTTGAAATTCCGCCTCTTTTCTTCTCTGCTCTGTTGGATCGGCTTGATAAATTGCCGAAGGAGTGAATACCGCAGCAATTAATTGGGAAATAGCGTTTGATGTAAGCACTGAATCTTGTTGAAGAATTGTTTCCTCAAGCCATACTTGGATTCGCTCACGAGCCTCAAATTGCGTGAGGACGTTAGATGATGGCAGTCGGCTAAATGTCTGTTCAACAGTATCTCGAATGATGACATTTGATGAATGGATTGAATCTCGGGGGATGTTAAGAACTTTTTGAAGTTGTAAGCGCTGGCTACGGCTTGCAATTCCATTGAGGATCCGCTCAAATAAAGGTGAGCTTGAAGTTTCAATGGGTACATTTGTACGAATCTCGGGTGTTCTCAATGCATAATCCCATCCGAGTTTACGCCAATCCAAATCGCTCATACGAATGGATGTCTGAAGCCGAAGGTCAATAAACAAGAGTGAATCATCAATCGTGGACTGAGATAGACTGATCAAGTCTATCTCATTACCAGCAGCAACGGTA
Source organism: Bacteroidota bacterium (assembly GCA_026709065.1). Lineage (GTDB taxonomy): Bacteria > Bacteroidota > Rhodothermia > Rhodothermales > Bin80 > Bin80. The sequence goes on along the minus strand of JAPOTS010000035.1, from coordinate 61,659 downwards.
TCTCTACGAGCCCCGACCAGGTAATCTGTATATGCAGCAAATGTGCGCTCAAGAGATACTGAAAGGGAATCAACGATTTGACGCGATCGCTGCCATGCATCTGGAAAATCATAGAAAATTGGCTCAATTGAGTTATGTATGCGTTGTGTCTCTGCACGCAGAGAATCGTCAGATTTGTATATGGGAAAGTCTAACTCTGCCACTAATGTTTCTTTACTCCAGCGATCACCAACAGAGATTAACGTCTCGGGGCTACTGGTTTGATCAAATGCCAAGGTGGTCAGAATGATCAACGATATGAAAATTCCGACTTTGAAATTAATTAACGTCTTGATTGAGGTGAATAGATGCCATAAATCAAGTCTTTTAGCTAGTTGCATGAGGCCTATTGATTCATGAATCTATGACGCAAGGATAAGATAAATCCAACACATATACACAGAAGACTCCCTATGAATGTGTACCAGGGCCACGCAATTTGACGCATATTCAAATTTTCAATCATAGCATCGCTGGGATTCAAATGAAACAACCACCCTTGTTCGGGGCTGTACCAGACTCCAAAAATCACTAAAACCATCGTAATTATGGTCAGACAGAATGCAATTATGGCATCCCATTCCTGTGCATGCTTAATAATAATTCCAAGCAAAAAGCCTCCCAATAATCCGCCATAGGTAAATGATGCAATGGCTAAGCCAAGTTCTACGACCGGATTATCCGTATTTTCAAATAAGCTTGCAAAAACGATAAACAGTCCTGCCCAGAAAAACGTCAGCGCTCTTGAAAATAGCAATCTGCGCGAATTGGAAATTGAATTTTTGACAAATCTTTCAACTAGGTCAAGCATGGACGATGAGGCCAGAGAGTTCAATGAGGACGACAGGGTGCTCATTGCAGCCGCTAATATCCCAGCTAATAGTAATCCTGATAACCCTGATGGTAAGCCCTCAATGATGTAGCGGGGAAACACTTCGTCTGCACGGCTGAGTCCTAATTCTTGTGGAGTTAATCCGCCAAAGTGAATCCAAAGTAATACCCCAATGATAAGAAAGAGGGCAAACTGTACTGCAATCAGCACAGAGCTACCAATCAAAGCCCGCTGACTATCTTTTAAATTTCTACAGGTCAGAAGCCTCTGAACAATCAACTGATCTGTTCCGTGAGATGCCATTGAGAAGATTCCCCCACCAATAATTGCAGTGACCGCGACATAAGGCTGGGTGATCCAATCTGTCAGTGAACCTCCAATCCCTAGATTAATTACTTTAAATTTACTCTCTTGTGCAGCTATTTGAAACCAACCGTCAGGTAATCCATCAAGAAGAAGAATGGCACATAGAATGCCACCAAAGATGTACAAAATCATTTGAACAACATCTATCCAAATGACAGCGCGAATCCCTCCGACCATCGTATAAATAGCGGTAATGACTCCGAGTAGTAGGATGATTTGCCCATAGGAAATTGGATCTCCCATCAAGGTCATGCCTGCTGAGTCGGCGATGACTTTGATTGGAATCGCTGTTGCAAATAACCGTACACCATCGGCTAAAAGCCTCGTCACCATGAAGGTCACAGATGCAGTGGAGCGCATTCGATCCCCAAAGCGCTCACCTAAAAAGGCGTATGCAGTGCTCATACCCCCCTTAAAGTATCTTGGTAACAAAAGTGCACTAACAGCAATACGGCCTAGAAGATAACCACCAGTGATCTGAAGAAAGATCATTGTTCCACCATAGGAAACTGCTGGAACACCAATAATCGTGAGCGTGCTAGTTTCAGTGGCAACAACTGAGAAGCAAACTGCCCACCATGGAAGATCTCTACCACCTAGAAAGTAGTCATCAGTAGAGCGCTGCTTTCCACCTAAACGAATGCCAAGAATTGCAATGCCGATGAGATAAACGCCAATAACAATAAAATCAATGACTGAAAGCATTACTTATTATTCGTTATAGCGCAAAATCTGGATTGATGCAGAGAGATACAATGAAAAAGGAGTTGAGCCAAGATAATGAGCCTATGACTTGCTTGAGGTATTCCTACGTAATTAGAATCAATGAATGGTCAAATATACGCATTCTATCACTACGACAGTCTATGGTTAATCTATTAGGGTATATTCCAATTGAGAGAGAAAGAATTGAATAGGGATGAGACTGTGTATTTATTCAAATCAAAATTTTATCGGAGATAAACTTCAATGGAAGGCGAGGATGATTATAGAATAAAACGAAAGCGATGTAAGTGATACTCTGAATGTGTGAGTAGTCAATTTGTCAACCAACTTTATTGATTATGGTGGTATCATCATTCAATCCCTAATTTCTCATTCATTTCTTCAAGCGGAATGCCCTTTGTTTCTGGCATCACGAATATGACCCAAAGTAGCTGCCCCACCATACATACGGCATAAAATGCAAATATATTGGCACCTGATACTTCTGCAATCATTGGGAATGTGAGAGAAATGATAGCAGCCATAATCCAGTGAACAAAACTGCCAAGACTTTGTCCTCGTGCGCGAATATTGTTCGGGAATATTTCGCCGATAAATACCCAAATGACTGCCCCCTGACCAAATGCATGGGAAGCAATAAATACAATGAGACTTGCCAATACTACAGGCCCCGTCGTGTCGGTATAAAATGCAATTGCCGTAGCTCCTAAGCTTACAATATATCCTATTGAACCAACAAGCATCAAATTTTTGCGTCCGAGTTTGTCAATGACTGATAATGCTGCGGCGGTCATAATGAGATTGACACCTCCGATAATTACAGACTGCAATAGAGCGGATGTGCCAGATGCACCTGCCATTTCAAAAATTCTCCGCGTATAGTAGATCAAGGCATTGATTCCAGAGAGTTGATTAAACGTAGCGATCGCGATAGCCAGTAGAATGGGAGTAAGGTACTTGCGTTGGAAGAACTTTTCAGTCAAATGTTCTCGCGCTTGGGCGAGTGAGTCACGGATTGAATTTAGCTCTTTGGTTACATCCAGACTATTCCCACCAATTGCTTTAAGAACTCCTTCAGCTTCGTCATCACGACCTTTAGCAATCAGCCATCGGGGGCTTCTAGGATTGGTAAATAATAGTAAGGTAAACGCCAGTGCAGGAACTGCCTCTACGCCAAACATCCATCTCCATTCAATACTACCAAGGTCAAAGGATGCGATCACAAAATTTGATAAGTAAGCGATTAAAATGCCAAGCACAATGTTGAGTTGCACCATAGCAACGAGTCGCCCTCTCATATGAGCAGGTGCAATTTCCGCAACATACATCGGGGCTACCACTGAGGCCCCACCAACTCCAAGCCCCCCAAGTAATCTAAATAGTGTAAATGATTCTGCATTCCAAGCAATTGCACTTCCAAGAGCAGATAAAAGGTAGAGAACTCCCATAATCATTAGCATCGGACGACGTCCATAGCGGTCAGCAGGCTTTGCAAATGCAAGTGATCCAATGATCGTTCCAAGTAGTGCACTGGCAACCAGTGTACCATGCCAGAATGCTGGAGAACCAAATGCAGAACTTAGACGCTGATATGTAGGATCGTACAAATCTCTAAGAGCACCCTCAGCGCCGGAGATGACGGCTGTATCAAACCCGAAGAGTAAGCCGCCAAGAGCTGCTACGATTGATGCCCAGATAACACGTGTCATATATTTGTATGGAACAATTGAGTACAAGTTACAAAAATAAAATCATTTTAATCAACCTCTCATGAATCTTATCATTGAACAATAAGCATTCATTGTGGAAAATCTGATTAAATGACTCTCTTAGGTTCATGACTCAAGATGAAATTGTAAATATCAATAGACATATCTGTGCAGGTATGTAAGTTATTACGAAAGAGCTGAATATAAAATAGCAATTGAATGATGGATCAAGGGGAATAGCATCTGTCAAATTGCTACTCAAATTGGATGGATGAGACTGTCATGGCTTCAATGATACGGAAAACCCAACATAGCCGTTATTACCAGTCAGATAAAAAAACGAATGGTAATATTTAGATACATTCAGTCAGACGGTAATCAATGTTTAAACTTCAATATGAATTGCTACTACAATCATGGATCGAATTGACATGTCTATAATTTTCAAACTTCACTGTTGAAGCATTGAATGATGGTTGACTTTCATCATGATGATTGCAGGAGGGTATGTGTTTTGTCGTATCTTTAACTACGATCCACTTCTTAGATGAAAGACGTTCTACTACCAATCATACTGTTAGTCTTGCTTATTGGGGGTTGTGTCACCACTCCTATGGGTGTCTCTGTTACCTCAAGAGCACCAAAAGATTCAACTTCGTCTGGAGCTGTTTCCCCTAAAAGAGCTTGGTTATTTGTTGATGGATATCAGCAGGGAGCAACTCCCGCTACTGTTCGGATTCGACGTAACTATGAGGTCTCTGATATTTCTCTTCATGTAGGACCAGAATTTGATGAGGTCCGACGTTACGAGTTGGAGCGAAGTGTCACTTCAAACCGTATCATGATGGATTTTACATTTCAGGGTTCTTATGACAGTGGTATGCTCACCTTTAACTATACTGAGCTTTCACGTGACAGTCAAGGGCATTATGTGATTCCCTATTATGATAGGCCATTTCAAATCATTGATCACGAATATGACTTAGTTCTTATCGTGAGCGAATAATGATAATCATGAAAATAGATCTTATATCGTGAGATCATGATCTAACCTGATCGTTGTTTGGCGGCTTCCCAGTGGATATCTAATTCTTGAATTGTCGCATTCCTGATGTCATCAACATTGGCTTCAACATGCTGGAATCTTTTGAGAAACCGACGATTACATTCACGGAGAGCATCTTCTGGATTGATCTGATTTTTACGAGCATAATTCACTAGCGCGAATAATAAATCCCCGAATTCTCGGCTACGCTCCTCATTTGACGTTGAGGATTTGAATTCATGAATTTCTTCTTCAACCTTCTCCCAAGTCGATTTCTGATCTGGAAAATCAAATCCTACGTTGGCTACTTTCTCCTGCATTCTATATGCACACAGTAGAGCTGGTAATCCGAAAGGTACACCACTTAGCACGGATTCTCCTCCCCTTTCTTTGGCTTTAATTGATTCCCAGTTTTGGAGCACTTCCTTGACCTCAGAAACTTCAGTGTCTTGAAAAACATGTGGATGGCGTTCAACCATTTTATTAGTAATTCCTGCAATTACATCAGCTAAATTGAATTCATTGGATTCTTCGGCTATGATACTGTGAATAATGATTTGCAGTAATAAATCACCAAGTTCTATTTTTAACTCACGCATATCTTGATGATCTAGTGCCTCAATGGTTTCATAGGTTTCTTCTATCAATAAATGGCGTAGGGAGGCATGTGTCTGCTTACGATCCCAAGGGCACAATTGCCGGAGTTGGCGAACGACATTCACTAACAAAGCCCACTGATCTGTGGAATCATTTTTCTCATTATAGGCAGGATTTATGAGATCTTGATGCATATTATTGTGTTTATCAATTTTTGGTTCTATCACGAATCGTGTGGAATGATTAGATTTGAACCTGTAATATGTCCTAGCAACAGCATTGAATCCGATAGACTCTATGCAAGCGAATGATTTTACAGGTGTCTCACATTTTTATTCCCCCCTCCCCACGAATCAGGACCAGTGGAGCCACCATTGAGTAGTTGATCTTCACACCTGCAGATGTCTTAGGCACTAGCCCTTGCACGCTCAGACCCGCTGATTCATGGAAAAACTCACCATAGAGATGTAGCCGCCTTGCGGAAGCAGCTCTACGCGTTGCACCATATACCTCGCCGTTTGTGACACACCAGGAGCAATGATCATCCGAGGTGGAAAGAGACTCAGATGCTCTGTGAGATTGCGTATGGAGGGATGTTTGCCCCCGATAAGGATCGATGCTCTTGTTTTCGCCAGAGGATGCGATGACCCCGAAGTCTGGCTCGGCTTTCATCTCCACAGGATGTGTTCCTGTATTGAAGACCGTAAAGTGTCCGTGCGCCTCCGATTCAGTAATCCACGCAAGGGAGGGGGAAATTGAAATTGATGTCTCTGCACTGTCTTGCGTACCAACGTTAAAAAATCAATTTTAGCATTCACCCTGAGCTATTTTCATTGACTTTGAATGCAATGAATCAATGTATATGTTACCGTTACAAGGTTGGATGCGACTAAAAATGAAGCTTCAACAATAGATCTACGAAATGGAGAGAATAATGACCAAATTGAGATGTCCAATTTTTTGGGAAAGGGTTTGGGACGATTTTCAAGTTCGTGCGTAAAAACAATTTTAATCATTAGACTACTATAAAATGCAAAATATCAGCGTAAATAAAGCCCTCATCATCGGTGTTGTAGACGGAGTTCCTGACCTACGATATACTCAAAACAATAGTGCTGTCCTCAATATGCGTGTCATCACTACCGAAACCTATGTGAAAAGGGACGGTCAGACGATGGAGAGTAAAGCCACCCATTCTGTTGTGGTTTGGGGACAAAAAGCTGAATCCCTCAAAAATTTGCTACAACCGAATTCTCGTGTGCTTATTGAAGGACGTATAAGAAATCGATCCTATGACGATAATACTGGACAAAAAAAATGGGTAACTGAAATTGAGGGACAAACAGCGATTGCTTTGGATGCACCTGTACAGCAAGGAGCATATGCTCAGCCTCAACAAAATTACCATCATTCGGTACCCCCCCAACAAACTGCACCTCAACCTCAACAAGCTCCTCAAACTGCAGCACCACAATATCAACCTCCTCAGCAACAAGCTGCACCTCCACAACCCGCTCCCTCCACGGTCACCCCAGAAGATGACTTACCATTTTAGATCTGATTTTCAGTCGCTGTCTAATGAGGCCATGTGCCTCATTACATGCAATTGTACAAGATGTCTTATGGATGAATTGAATGTTAATGACTCACCACCTTTTGACTAATTCAATGAATTTATTGTAATGGGACGAGATTAGTTCAATTTTTTGTGTTAAATTATTCATTGAATAGTCGTCTTAGCATTTAATCTTATGGCAGCCACTCAACAGAATGCCTCAATTGACCGAGAGCATTGGACTGGTAGAATCGGATTCATTTTAGCTGCTGCTGGCAGCGCAATCGGATTGGGTAATATCTGGAGATTTCCCTACTCTGTTTCCGAAGGTGGGGGTGGACTTTTTGTGATCATCTACCTCTTTTTTGTTCTTGGAATTGGCCTTCCAGTATTATTGGCAGAACTCAGTCTTGGCCGACAATCCCAGAGAAATCCTGTCGGGGCATTTAAAGCGTTAATCCCTGGAAAATTCTGGCCTTATGTTGGGGGACTTGGTGTCCTGACTGGTACTGCAATTTTAGCATTTTATTCAGTCATTGCTGGATGGACTGTTGGATATTTGGGCAAGTCGTTATCTGGAACTTTGGCCGAGGCAACCGACGGCGAATCAAGCGGAGCAGTCTTTTCTTCGTTCGTTGCAGATCCGTTATGGCCAGTTTTACTGTCTGGCATTTTTCTTGCTATCACGCTCTTAGTTGTTCGTGGCGGTGTGGCAAAAGGAATTGAACGAGCGACTAAATTTTTAATGCCAGCTCTGTTGATTCTATTGATCGCTCTCGCGATACAAGCGTTGACTCTCCCTGGAGGGATTGATGGAATTATCTACCTTTTTACTCCAGACTGGTCTAAGCTTAGCTTAAATGTAGTTATGGGAGCTTTAGGACAAGCATTATTCAGTTTAAGTTTAGGCATGGGAGCAATGATCACTTATGGATCTTATGCTTCTAAACGTGAAAACCTCTGGAAATCAGGGACCTACATCGCTATCGCAGATACAGGCATCGCTTTATTGGCTGGTCTGATCATTTTCCCTACCCTGTTCTTTGCTGGTGCAGAGCCCAATGCTGGCCCTGGTCTAGTCTTTGTGGTTTTACCAACAATTTTTAATCAAATGCCTTTCGGCAGTTTCTTTGCTATTGCGTTTTTCTCATTACTTACAATTGCTGCATTGACATCGACTGTGAGTTTACTTGAAGTAGCGGTTGCATATTTTGTTGATGAAAAAGGTTGGCGCCGTAACAAGGCGGCGACAGCGATTTCTGGTTTCTGTTTTGCTTTGGCCGTTCCCTCTGCCCTTGCTTTTGGAGCTGTCCCTCAACTTAGTGGTGGTGAACAATCCATCCTTCCGTTTAACCTTGATTTTTTGACGCTCAATAACAATATTTGGGGAAACTACTCTTTGAGTATTGGAGCAATTTTTATTTGTATTGGAGTCGCATGGTTTTGGGGGGTTCCAAAATTTCTTGCATCTCTTGAAGATGGAGAAGATCGGACATTTCCGATGCCAGGACGCGAGGTTGTTGGTTTTTTAGTGAAAATTATCTGCCCCTTATGCGTTCTCATCGTATTTATCTTTATTATTGTGACTGGAAACTACTTCTGATGTATTTCCAATGCAGTTAATGGTTCGTTTCTACCAACCTCCTAAATAGTTTGGACCCTCCTGAAGGACCCTACTTAGTGGTATCGGGACTGCTTACCCAAATCGAACAGTTCCCAGTATCCCCGACAGAGATCATTGTGTTTCTGCTGTTGCTCATCGCTAGTGCAATTGTTTCTGGTTCTGAGGTAGCACTCTTCTCATTAAGTGCAACTGATAAAGAATCACTAGGGCAAGCGAATGATCAAAAAAGTAATCATGTGTTGACTCTTCTGGAAAAACCTAGAAATCTTCTTGTTACAATCTTATTTCTTAATACACTGATTAATGTGTCCATAGCTATCCTAGCTGCACTGGTGACAAAAGACATAGCAGAGATCAGCAACTTACCGACTAAGGTTGTTTTTGCTATAGAAGTCGTTGCACTGACTTTCACGTTATTAATTATTTCAGAAATCACGCCCAAGCTCATTGCTACTCGATTCTCAGTTGCCTACAGTCGTCGCATTGCAGGTGTTCTCGCATTGATCTCCCGCCCCCTATTTCCTGTCATATACTTATTGATAAAATTGACAGATACCGTCCAAAAGATCTACCATAGGTTAGCGAGTGCTAACGCCCCAGATGTTCTCTCTTCGGAGGATCTAAAGGCCATGGCGGAGATCGGTAAAGATCATGGTTCAATTGAAGAAGATGAACAACGTTGGATTCATTCACTTCTTAACATCGGAGAAACGACTGTCAGGAGTATTATGGTAAACCGGCTTGATATATCAGCTATTCCAGTTACTGCTTCATTGAGAGAAGCCCTTGATTTAATTCGTATATGTGGACATTCTAGACTACCTCTTTACCAAGATCATCTAGACGAGATTCAAGGGATCGTTTACGCCAAAGACTTACTGAAATACCTCAATGATCCTGACTCAGATCTGAATCTGAATCATATAATGAGGCCACCTATTTTTGTCCCTCTTGGCCGAAAACTAGACGATATATTACAAGATTTTCAACATCGCAGAACTCATATTGCCATCGTGGTTGATGAGTATGGAGGCACTGCTGGACTCGTGACGCTTGATGACGTTTTAGAGGAAGTCGTTGGAGATATTGAAGATGAACTTGACGAAGCACGAGATGATACTCTTATCACCGCGGTGAGCAATCAGGAGTTTCATGCCGATGCTCGAATAAATCTGATTGATCTAAATGAAACACTCAACCATTGGCTTGAGACCGACGACTATGCATTTGAGACACTTGGTGGACTAATTTTTCATTTAGCTGGCGACATTCCTGAACCTGGATTCACCGCTATACATCATGGCTTAGAGCTGACCGTAGTGGATGTTGAAAATAATAGAATTGGTATGGTTTATATCAGAATCTTGAATGAGCCTACAAAATCTAATGGGATTAACTGAAAAATGAACCCATTAAGCTTCTTAGGATTTAAGTAATTTTAGGAATGTGCCTGATTGGCTTGCATGGACAGTATTAGAGACCACTGTGGTATTTTTGGTGTATTCAATTCGCCAGATGCTGCCCGCCTGACGTATTTTGGTCTACATGCCCTCCAACATAGAGGACAGGAATCATGCGGTATCGTAACATCGTCATATGATTCTGGCCGCCAGAAAAAGGTGATGTCTGCCGTTCGAGATTTTGGGCTCGTGTTAGATGTCTTTAACGATCGGAGTCTATTTCATTCGTCTTTAAAGGGTAGATCGGCAATTGGACATACGCGTTATTCAACCAGCGGATCTTCTGTCAACCGAGCCAATATTCAGCCCTTTCATGTCCAATATAAAGATGGTAATTTGGCTGTTGCCCATAATGGTAACCTCTCAAATGGTCCCCAACTTCGTCGCATATTTAGCGATCAAGGTACACTTTTTCAGAGTACATCTGATACAGAATTAATTCTCCATTTGATCTCTCAAAGTCGCCAGAAACATCAGATTGATCAAATTCTAGAAGCGCTTGCTCAGGTACAAGGAGGTTATGCACTCGCCCTTCTAACCGATGAGAGTCTGATTGCTGTACGTGATCCAAATGGATTTCGTCCACTGTCGCTTGGCATGATTAAGAAAACAAATGGCGATGATACTGAAGGCTATTGTATTGCAAGTGAAACATGCGCCTTTGATCTAATTGGTGCGCAATATATCCGTGATGTTGAACCTGGTGAAGTCATTATCATTGATCAGGAATCCACTCAAAAAAGAGCGTTTGTCACGAAGCACTTTGAGAGTCCGCATCGAGGTGTCAGCCAATGTGTATTTGAGTATATCTATTTTTCTCGCCCGGATTCTCTTGTTTATGGTGAGATGGTTGACAAAGTCCGCAGAAAATGCGGAAAACAATTAGCTCATGATGCCCCTGTACCTCGTGTAGCAAGTGAAGAGAAAGCACCTCTTGTGATCTCAGTTCCTGACTCTTCAAATACTGCGACTCTGGGGTATGTCAGTGAATGTCAAAAACTTGGATATAGATGCAAGTACGACATTGGTTTAATCAGGAACCATTATGTGGGACGTACCTTTATCTCTCCGGGTCAAGACAGCCGGGAAATGAGAGTGCGTTGCAAATTTAACACTGTGGATGGCCTACTTAAAGATCGAATTGTGGTTGTTGTGGATGACTCAATTGTACGTGGAACCACTGCAAAGTTATTGATCAAAATGATTCGTGATGCTGGAGCCAAAGAAGTGCATTTTCGCATTGCATCACCAACGGTCATAAGCCCCTGTTTTTATGGTATGGACTTTCCGAGTAAAGAGGAGCTTCTTTCCAGTAAGTTTGACGATGTCGGGGCCATTGAAACATGGCTTGGGGTTGATTCCTTAGCTTATTTAAGCATTGATAGTCTCAAAAAGGCGGTGTCCGACGCGCACGATAGCCCTTACGGATATTGCGATGCATGTTTCACAGGTGACTATCCTGTCCCCGTGAGTAGTTGTGTCAGTAAAGAAGCTTACGATTAGGGCTGAGAGTCTGGGGGATTGCAGGTGGGTGAGCGATTGGTATCAGCAAGGTAGATAATCTTCCATCCGTCTTCTGTCTGATATAGTTGCATTGAATTGACTCCACAATGAAGCATTTTATCTCCAAGGAAGAAGGCAAATTCCATCCAAGCGGATGCAAGCTTTTCATCTATTGAAATCTGAACATTCCAGATTTTTTCATCCCACACCCTTTCGTGTGGTGTACCGACCGCTTCAACAAAACGATCAGGTGTTTCAATGCGAAGTCCCCGATTACCAACGCGTGCCATCAGAGCCTCGTTATGCATCACTCTACGTACCATCGTGCTATCTCCTGCTCGCATTCCATCAAATAGACGATCTATCACATCTCGAACTTGGTCTTGTTCAGATTGCGCATTTAGACTATTGGTGATTGTAAGTATGAAACTGAGAATGATTAAGATTATGCTATATTTCATATGAGTGAACTTAAAATGTGATATACCTCTTTAATGAAACTTCCGTTCCAGCGAATAATATTATTCGTTAATTTGGTGAGAGAAATACAGGTCTCTGTATGATGTATCACATCTCTATGCGATTCATCTTTACTAATCGTAATTCATGTCTCAATATTTAACCAATCTCCCATGTTAACCCAAGACGAGAATCTACGATATTCTCGGCAAATGTGTCTACCTGAAATTGGAACCTCTGGCCAAAAGAAATTAAAATCATCCTCCGTCGCAATTGTCGGCCTTGGTGGATTGGGGTCACCTTTGGCATTGTATCTTGCAGCTGCTGGAATAGGTCACTTAGGGTTAATTGATTTTGATATTGTAGGGATCAGCAATCTTCATCGACAAATTTTATATAAAGACGTTTCTATCGGAGAATCTAAACTGAAATCAGCTTCAAAAACTCTGAAATCTCGAAATCCGAATATCAAAATTTCAATCCATGAAGTTCGCCTGAATCAAGAGAACGCATTAGACATTCTTAAAGATTATCAAATTGTGGCTGATTGTTCGGATAACTTCTCAACGCGTTACTTAGTCAATGATTCATCAGTATTATTGGGCATTCCAAATGTTTCTGGAAGCGTTTATCAGTTTGAGGGGCAAATCAGCATATTCGGTGCCCAAGACGGTCCATGTTACCGATGCATCCACCCTACTCCACCACATTCTGATCTGATTCCAAATTGCGCAGAAAGCGGAGTGTTAGGAGTATTACCTGGACTGATTGGCACTCTACAAGCTAATGAAGTGATTAAACTATTGCTCGGTATCGGCAATCCACTTATCGGCCGGATGGCCATGATCAACCTAATAGAATCAGATTGGGACACTATTGCGTTTCAAAAAAATCCTGATTGCCAAAGATCTGGGCAGTGCCAACAAATTACCGAGTTGGTGGAGTATGTTAATGTATGTGAGTCTGACGAAATAATGACAGTGCATGAATTTGGTAAATTAATCCGCAATCAGACACCATTTTATTTGTTAGATGTTCGGCAGTCTCATGAAGCAGATTCTCTAGAGATGGGAGCTGATCAGAGATTGTCAGTGGACGAACTTTCTGATAGGATTTCTGAGATTAATGCAGATGTTAATGATCAAATTATCGTACACTGTCAAACTGGAGTTAGATCTCTCAAAGCGACCCACATTCTCAGACATAAAGGATTTCATCATGCAAAGAGCCTTGATGGCGGAATCATAGCATGGAAGCAATTTGAAGAGCACAAAAAATAGCACAAATCAATCAATAAAATTAGTATCAAACCGCTTTATAACTTGGGTTTTTTGACGATCACAAAGCGAAACTTAAATGCTGCGGTTCCACAGTATGATGTTCTTCAAGTGAAAAAATATTCAAAGCATTAAGTAAAATCACGGAGTACATCAAGTTTGGTTTTACGCGTATATTTTATGGCTATTCAAGGAGATGAATCTTTGTAATTGCCTTATGAGTGGCTAAGAATTACTTGACATTAAGAGTCTTTGATCACTAAAAATGGGCCGATGGATAAGGCATCAATATTTGTATTTTTATAGCAATTTACAGCATCATTCGGAGAAGAAACGATTGGATCTCCTCTAACATTAAAACTAGTGTTAATTAGCACTGGACATCCCGTGATCGCTTCAAATTCGGTTAACAACTGATAAAAGAGGGGGTGATCATTTCGGTTGACTGTTTGAACCCTAGCCGATCCGTCTACATGAGTGACAGCAGCAATGGGAGACTTAATATTTTGCTGTTTCTTTAAACCATGCCCATCAATTTTGGCATGTTTGACTTGTGCAGTAAGTAACATGTAAGGACTTGGAAAAGATAGTTGAAACCACTCATCACTTTTTTCTTCAAGGACTGCGGGAGCAAAAGGACGAAAACTTTCTCTAAATTTAATTGATAGGTTTACATGCTGCTGCATTTTAAGCCTACGTGGATCAGCTAAAATACTGCGGTGCCCAAGCGCCCGCGGACCAAACTCCATCCGCCCTTGAAACCAGCCAATGACTTTTTGGTGATCAAGCAACTCAGCTACTCGCTTACACATCCTTTGATCATTGAGCTCTTCATAGCTAAGGTTGGCTTTTTCTAGCGTAGCTTGAATCTCATCTCTATGATAGGACGGTCCAAGACTAGCCCCTTGCATCCCATCAGACCGTAGAGGTTCACGAGATGCTCCGTGATACTGATACCATGCCATCAAGGCTGCTCCTAATGCGCCACCAGAGTCACCAGATGCTGGTTGAATCCACAATTGGTCACACATCTTTGATTCTAAGAGTTTTCCATTTGCGACACAGTTGAGTGCAACACCACCAGCTAAACAAAGATTTTTTTCGCCAGATTCATTGACGGCAAATTTTGCCATCCGTAAAACGACATCTTCAATAACGATTTGAATCGAGCATGCAAGGTTAATCTGCTTTTCTGTAATATCTGATTCAGGGATTCTCGCTGGACCTCCAAAAAGAGATTCAAATGCTTTTGAGTGCATTTTTAACCCCCAAGGGAAAGCAAAATACTTGAGATTCAACTTGTATGACCCATCGTCTTTTATATCAATTAGTTCATCCTTAATTGTCTGAACATACTCGGGCTCCCCGTAGGGAGCTAATCCCATCAACTTATATTCACCCGAATTCACTCTAAAGCCACAATAGCCCGTAAATGTACTGTAGAGTAATCCAAGTGAATGTGGAAAATGAATCTCTTTTTCAATCATGATTCTGGAATCATGCCCCTTCCCAATTGAAGTCGTAGCCCATTCCCCTACTCCATCAGTGGTTAAAATCGCCGCAGAGCGAAATGGTGATGGCAAAAATGCACTTGCTGAATGACTTTCATGATGTTCACAAAACAATAATTGACCATCATAGCTAAGCTCCTTACGAAGAATTTCAGGAATCCATAGATTGCGTTTAAGCCATACTGGCATAGCCTTGACAAATGATGGGATCCCAAAAGGAACGCCTACCAAATATGACTCAAGAAGCCTCTCAAATTTAAGGAATGGCTTATCATAATAAGCAATGCAAGCTAATTCTTGGGCGGTAATTCCAACATAATCAAGGCACCAGTGAATTGCATTGACTGGAAAGGATAGATCATGTTTGATCTTAGTAAAGCGTTCTTCTTGTGCTGCCGCAATGATATGTCCGTCTTTTACTATACATGCGGCAGCATCATGATACCAGCAACTAATCCCGAGAATATAAGTCACGATTCTATCCAATCGGATAAACTAGCACGCAATTTATCAATTTCAGTCTTAGCATCTATTTCCTTTTGGCGTTCACGTCGGACGACCTCCGCAGGCGCATTAGTGATAAATTTATCATTGGATAGTTTTTTCTGGACTCTCTGAAGAAAAGCCTCCTTTTGCGCTAAGTCTTTTGCTAATCGTTGATACTCTTCTTTGGGGTCAACTATACCCTGAACATAAATAACTGCAAATCCAACAACGGATGTAGCCGACCGCTTGGGTTTTGGTAGATCAATTCCAACTTGGAGAGTCTCTACATGAGCGAGCTTAGTGAAATACTCTTGTTGCTCATTGATAATTTCATTTAAATGATGTTGTTGCTTTGATAGGCTAATGATGACTTGAATCCATTTATTTGGGGGAACTCCGTAACGACTTCGTAAATTTCGGATTGCGCTAATTGATTCCTGAATAAATTCAAATTGCTTAGCTCCTAAAGAATCTCTATCCTGATGTGGAACAGGCCATTTAGATACCATGCATGCCTCACCATCTGCGCGAGGACGCAAGCGATGCCACAGATCTTCTGTGATAAATGGCATAAATGGATGAAGAAGTTGAATTAACTGCTCATATATCTCAATGGCAAGTGAAATTCTTTCCTCTGACATAGTTTCTCCGACTTTGGGCTTAACTAATTCTAGGTACCAATCACAGTAATCGCTTCTAAATGTCGTATATAAAATATTTGCAGCCTCATTAAGGCGATAACGGGTCAGAGCATCTTGTACAGATTCAATACATTCTGCAAGCCTTGTTAACATCCATCGTTCTACTAATTCAAGTTGATCCATTGATCTGGATCGCTGATAATCTTTATCGGAATCAATGAATCGCCCAAATACATTGAATGCATTCCAGATTTTGTTCGCAAAATTACGGCCCATCTGAAACCCTGTAGGATCAAGCCGTATGTCCTGTCCTTGGGCACATAAAATCGTTAAATAGAACCTAACAGCATCCGCACCATATTCTTCAATTAACTCTAATGGGTCAATTCCGTTACCCAAACTTTTAGACATCCAGCGGCCAAGTTTGTCTTTGATCATACCGGTAATGAAAATATCACGGTACGGGATTTGGCCTGTAAAATAAAGGGATGCCATGATCATTCTTGCTATCCAAAAAAATAGAATATCATAACCTGAAACTAGGACATCAGTCGGATGGAAATAGTTTAAATCAGATATCGTATCGTCATCATCTTCAGGCCAACCCAGGGTTGCAAAAGGAAAGAGCCAAGAAGAAAACCATGTGTCAAGAACATCTTCATCCTGTATCATATCAGGCTCAGGTTGCTCAATTGAAACGACATATCCTCGAGATTCGTCAATGTTACCATCAGAATCTATATAATACCATACAGGGATACGATGCCCCCACCATAATTGACGGCTGATACACCAATCCCGTATCTCCTCCAACCAGCGAAAGTATTCATTCTCCCATCGCTTTGGATAAAACTTTATCGTCCCGTCTTTCACTGCGGCGATCGCTGGTTCTGCTAAGGGTTTCATCTTCACAAACCATTGACGAGACAGAAGTGGCTCAACAATGGCCTTAGATCGTTGTGAAATAGGTACAGTGCTTTTGTAAGGTTCAACTTTTTCAAGAAAACCGCCAGATTCTAAATCCCTAACAATCAACTCGCGCGCTTCAAACCGATCAATTCCGTCGTACTTTCCACAATAATGATTTAACGTTCCGTCTTCGGCAATCACACTGACCGCTTCTAATTGATGTCTCTGCCCTACTTCAAAATCATTTTTGTCATGCCCTGGCGTGATTTTTAGGGCCCCCGTGCCGAATTCTTGTTGCACATAATCATCTGCGATGACATGGATAATTTTATCCGTTAAGGGTAAATGAATGGGCTGATTGATTTGGTGGCTGTATCGTGGATCCTTAGGATTGACTGCAACGGCGACATCACCAAGCATTGTTTCTGGCCGAGTCGTTGCCACGGTGATATGACCAGATCCATCAACGAATGGATATCGAATATACCAGAGGAATCCATCTCGCTCAACATTATCAACTTCCTCATCAGATAAGGCCGTTTGGTCTACGGGGCACCAGTTCACTAAATAATTACCTCGATAAATTAATCCTGCATCATACAACTTGACGAAGACTGTCTGAACTGCATTTACATAACCTGTATCCATCGTAAAACGCTCTCTCTGCCAGTCACAGGAATCTCCAAGACGGCGCTTCTGTTGTAAAATTCTGTCCCCATATTCCTCAACCCATTCCCAGATTTTTTTAACAAACTCACTTCGTCCTAAATCAAACCGGGTTTTATTTTCATTCTTCTTTAGTTCTCGTTCAACCACATTTTGGGTCGCAATACCTGCATGATCTTTGCCTGGCATCCAGAGGGCCTCCCTGCCCTGCATTCTGCGCATACGGGTCAGGGCATCCTGAATCGTATCTTGCAGTGCATGTCCCATGTGAAGTGCTCCAGTCACATTGGGGGGCGGCATCATGATTGTGTGAGGGGGCTGTCCAGTCTTTCGGTCTGCTGAAAAAAAGCCTTTAGAATCCCAGTATTCATACCATCGAGATTCTGTTGTTTTGGGATCATAGGGAGCCGAGTGTCCCTTCGTACTACTCATGACTATCAGCCTGTATGAGGGGAAGAATGATAATATTTCTGCATTTCGTCTAACGAGTCTGCCCCATATTTATCTATAAATGCATTTGCAATAACCCAAGAAACTGTTGCCTCAGCAACCGTAGATGCAGCAGGTACGCTAGTTACATCACTTCGCTCATAGCGTGTAGGTTGAGCCTCGCCAGATTCTATGTCAACGGTTTCTAAGGGCTTAATTAATGTGGGTATCGGTTTCATATAGCCCCTTACAATGATTGGCATTCCATTTGTCATGCCACCTTCCAGACCTCCAGCATGATTGGTGCGTCTTTGATAATTGTTGGATGGATCCAGAAAGATTTCATCATGTACTTTTGAACCAGGGCGAGAAGAATTTTCAATACCGTTTCCAATTTCAACACCTTTCTGAGCTTGGATTGAGAGGATGGCCTGTGCGAGTTGCCCTCCAAGTCGTCGATCCCAGTGGACATACGAGCCTAACCCTGGAGGCACACCAGTTACGATGACCTCATAAACTCCGCCCAGCGAGTCGCCAGAGCGTTTTATTTCAGTGATATGCTCTACGCAGGCGCGGCTGAGTTCGGGATCAATCATGCGTACCTGACTTTGATCCGCTAGATCATTAATTGCCTCTGCTCCCTTGAACAGTAGCTGGTCTCTTTGATCCATATATGTATCTTCGCTATCAATTCCTACGTCTCCGATCCTCAGAACATGGCTACCAATTTCGATTCCAAATTGTTTAAGGAGTTGACGAGCAATCGTACAGCATGCGACTCGAATAGCAGTTTCTCGAGCACTCGCACGGTCAATTACGGGCCGAATATCGTTAAATCCGTATTTACGTGCTCCTTCAAGGTCGGCATGTCCCGGGCGAGGTAATGTGACCCGTTCAATACCTTCAGCGCCTCCATCAATAGACATGACATGGGGCCAACCACTTTTGTCTTTGGTATAGGCTGCATTATCAAGTCTTAGAGCAATGGGACTTGCAATTGTTTTTGAGAATCGAACTCCTGAGTAGATATGAATCAGGTCATGCTCAAATTTAGCCCGGCCTCCTCGTCCAAAGCCCAACCAACGTCTAGCAAGATGATGATTAATGACTTCTGTAGTCAGTGGGACCCCCGAGGGCATCCCTTCAACAATTCCAATTAGTGCTTCACCATGAGACTCACCAGAAGTTAAATATCTCAGCATCTATAACCTAACACGCCCCAAATTGAATAAAATTGAACAACATCTATATATGTTATCAGAAAATCAATCGCATGATTGACGGACTCCTCGTTGAAGTGATTATGATTCAGGTATCTGTGATTAGAAGCATCATTAAAACATGTTCAATGCTTCATAATGTGATTTTACACAGAAAGTACTCATTATGTGCCTCACAGCTAACCAACGTAGTGAAGCTATTGATCAACAATAATAAAATCTCATGAAAATGAGGTTATTAAGATTCAAATTTCTTCATCCGAGATTTTGTTTCATTGCTAATGCCATTGAATTTAAGAAAGTCTGTTGATTGCTTCGCGTGCTACAAGTGAACTTTCTCTACGATTCATTCCAGATATATTGATATAGGGGCCAATATTTAATTCAATATCTAATCTACGTAAACCTGCAATATGAACGATTTGCTGAATAAATGAATGGCGTTTTACATCCGAAGCCATGGATATAAATATCCGCCCATCTTTGCCGTCAACCGTGCGGTCATTAATGCCCGTTACATTTATAAAGATCGGTTGAAGCTTACCTTGATCCCATCCTTTTAAACTTTCAAAGGCTCCTGTTTTGAAAGGGAGTAGGGTTGTGCCATTACCTACTGTGCCTTCTGGAAATACCATTACGGATCCATTCTCCATAAGACGTTCTCTAACTTGGGAAGCAAATGTTTTGGCATGTGACTTTGTCCGTCGATTGACTAAAAGCATTGCATAAGATTGTGCGATCCATCCAATGATAGGCCAGCGGGCAATTTCAGCTTTACCTGCGAAACAGACATCTAATTGTGATGCTATGATCATAGGATCAAGAACGGTTAGATGATTACTTACACGAAGTGTACATGGAGACACTTTTGAATCGGTGGATGCATGGACATGTATGTTAAATACACGGCAAAAATTTCGAGCGGCGACTCCTTGACGCATCATTTTGTATGACAATCTCTGATCTTTCGGTTGAAACCAGGCTCCGATTCTCGTATATATACATCCAATAATGGTTATAATCAACACGACAATTAAGCGTATCAATACGCGCATTACAAACTTATTTTGTAAAAAACAATATCTTGTACCACTCTTGCTTTATGGAATGCAGGTTTTCCGGTAAATTTAGGAAAGATCCATCTTAATGATCCCTCATTAATGCTGATTAACCCCGACAGAAATCCATTCCGAAGTGGCATAGAATTAGGCATAATAGACCTCTTAATGCAAAGATCATCACGGAAAAATTATACGTTTTGGATCTGGTCTGTGTTCTCCAGAGTGCCCAGTGAAATGATCATAAATGCAAGCAAAACAGAATAAATAATAATCAAATTGTTGAACGATGAGTCATCTATCGGTAACAACAATGCATCAATTAGGTACGTAGCCCAACTATACCTATCAGACAGAGAGCATAGACGCGTTTACCGATCGCCGAAGTATAGACTACATACCATGCTGGTAGACAAAGAGATGATCATTGATAATGATTACAATCTTGCGGTTTCGTCGGATGTAGAAAAATAGGATACCCTTGAAAAAGTTAACATCCAAGAACTCAATATAGACATTGCTGATATCGTAGCGAGACAGATTGGTCCATGAACAATGATTGTGCGATAGTACTGATCTGGAACAAGCCATATAGAAGATGAATGAGCAAAACAAAGATTTGACGGATCGCCAAGCGATGCATGGACTGTTTAAAGACTGCAATGGGGAAGTGATCAAGGAACAAAGTCATAGGATTGAGCGCCGTCTCAGGAGGCACCTTACAGTTTGCTCGTAATTCCCTAAGTTTATGGTTTTGTGCAACATTCATAATATTGTTGCGTAACTTTCTCCCACTACTATTCCCTAGTTGGTTTAGCAATGAAGCCTTCATGGGTGCATTATTACTCTATTCATTCATCATCAATTGTTCATGTCTCATACATGTATTAAAATACCACAAACTGACTGATTAGCACATCTAGTTCCAGAAGAGATGAAATCTACGGTCAATCGTTACGAAGAACTCCAAGACGGCCGACTTGAAGATAGACAGGATAATTACCAGAATCTTGTCAATGACTATTATGACCTCACGACAAATTTCTATGAGTTCGGCTGGGGGGCAATCTTTTCACTTCGCACCACGCCTCCAAAATGAATCTTTCAAAGAATCCCCGCTCAGGCATCAACGCTTCCTATCCGATAAATTATCGCTTAAATCAGGAATGCAGGTATTGGATATTGGTTGTGGTGTCGGAGGTCCAATGAGAAACTTTACCAAATGGACAGGAGCCAACTTTGTCGGGATCAATATCAATGCCTATCAGATTGAATGTGCTAAAATGCATACCAAGGATATCAGTCAACTCTGTCGTTTCATCCACACAAGCAATATGTAAATTCCCGAAGAAGATAATAACTATGACGCTGCATTTGCAATTGAATTCATGCCGCACGCACCAAATAAAACTGCAGCATTCCGAGAAGTCTTCCGTTTGCTTAGTTCAGAGGCATATTCTGCGGGTTATGAATGGTGTCCACCGAAGATTTTAATCCAGATAATAAAGATCACCAACAGATCAAGCAACACATCATGCTAGGAAACGGGCTCTCAGATATCAACTCAACACACGAGGTGCATAAAGCATTGCATGATGCAGGATTTGAAATCCTTGAAGCTCGCAACTTAGTCCCAGAAGCAGACCCAAATACACCATGGTATCGCGCCCTACAAGGCCGTGACTTGAGTCTGATAATCACTCCGCGTACACCGATTGGATGGTCTCTGACGAATTTTGCTATACTGATTGGGGAATCATTTCGACTAGCCCCAAAAGGAACCCGAGCTGTTAGCACATTCCTGAATAAAGGTGCAGATGCTGTGGTTGAAGGAAGTCAAAGAGGTGTTTTTACTCCGATATTTTTCTTTTTGGCATGGAAACCTTAGCTTCCAGATGTGTATGTGAGTTGGATGACTCTCCGTTGGACATGGAGGACAAGGTCAGCGACTCAACTTTCAGTGGGGATGTAGACTGAGATGCTGTTGATATAGAAGCACTCCAATAAGCTGTCTGTAAAACTCCAGTCTCCTCCTGTTAGTGCAAAGTTCCACTCAAATCTTGTGTTTCTAATAAATTGCTTCCACATGAGAACGTTATCTGGCTTGAGTCACCCGCTTCAAGAAGTACGATCAAATGCCCATGCAGTCTGGATAATTTGATCTTCCTGTGAGGACGCATTGCCTCAGAAACAACTACATGATGTTCGTCCCATCCTACACTAAGACGTTCCTTACAAAAACCAATCGAAAAACGGTTGAATCACAGAATCACTTTGACTCGCACCGCTGGCGAATAAGACTCTGATTCCAAAATAGTACACGAAATTACAAGGACAATCAGTAAATAATGCTTTAATGATTTAAGAAAATCATTAAATTTGATTACAACCTAAAGGAAAAGGATCTTAAATTTCTTCAATTAGAACACATTCACTGAATCACATGTGCGGACCCAACATTTGGGGTTCAGACTTCCAGATAATCTATAGCCATGTTATTTGAAGAAGACATAATCTGATGAATACACATCATTCCATGGATATATTTGATGTTGCGTTTGCACTTACAGGTGATCCAATGGTGAATTCAAGAGCACTCCGTCAATTAAGGTTGCTATCAGATTTAGGAGCCAATATATTGGTCTTAGCAATAGCCGATCAGTCTTTAGATGCAACGATCAATATTCCAAATGTGACTATGAAATATCTCCCTAAACCAAATGGGCATGGACCACAATTCTTTTTTAATGTTTATCAACAATCCAAGCGTGCACTTCGCAATGTCGTTTCTAGGGTCTACCATGCAAGTGATTTATACGTCCTTGCTGCCATGTCACAAACTGCCACTCGGCATAGAGGCAAGTTAGTATTTGATTCTCGTGAGCTCTATACACATGTACCTGCAACGATCAAACGTCCATGGGTACGTGGTGTATGGTCATTGGTTGAACGTAAATACATCCGCAAAGCTGATTGCGTATTTACAGTCAGTGAAAGCATATCCAAACATCTCTCAGACAGCTACGGCTTAGATTCTGTATATTTGATGTTAAACGTACCTGAGCCCCAAAAAGCAAGTACCTCACCATCGCTTAGAAAAACATTGAATGTCACTGATAATATAACGATCATCCTTCATCAAGGAAGTATCCAAAAACATAGAGGTGGTTCAATGATGGTAAATGCGATGCGTTACACTGAAAATGCTCTCTTGGTGTTCTTGGGGAAAGGTCCGCTGAGGGGCGAAACTGAGCGACTCGTGAAGGATTTGAATCTAAGTTCCAAAGTAAAATTCCTTGATCCAGTTTCACCAGATGAATTACTCAATGTTACAGCTACCGCAGATATTGGAATCACATTCCTAGAAGACTGTTGTCTTAATCATAAATATGCCCTTCCAAATAAATTGTTTGAATATCTCTCGGCTGGGATTCCTGTCATTGCAAGTGATCTTCCAGAAATCCGTCAGATCATTGAGCGATTTGATGTAGGCTGTGTCGTTCCAAGTGGAGATGTAAAGGCTTTGGGGTCTGCCCTCAATACTGCAATTCAAAACCCTGAATACCTATACAAATGGGCTAGTAATACATCTAAATTTAAAGAAAATTTTAACTATACCATAGAATCCAAACACTTTCTTACCCCCTACCGTAGCCTATTAGAATGCTAAACACTTCTCGATTTCTACTATTATTACCCCTGATCATTGGATGTGGATCTAATGATAATCCCAAACCGATAGCCATCAATGAAATCCCTCCATTACCTGCCCCGATGACATGGCCAACCTTTGATGAAGCGATCGCTACTGCATCAAGGACGGGTAAACCTATTTTGATTGATATTTATGCACCGTGGTGTGGGTGGTGTCGTAAAATGCAGGAGGAGGTCTATACAGATGCAGCATTGGTAGAATATGTTCAAAATCACTTTGCTTACGGTCGACTAAATATTGATGATTCAGAAACCACTCATACGTTTCAAGACTATATATTAACATCTCAGGAGCTTGGGTATAGCCTTGGGGCTGAAGGGACTCCTACATCTGTATTTTTAACTAACGATGGAAGCTATATTGCAAAATGCCCAGGCTACTGGGCATTAGACGAATTTAGCGTTGTGCTACAGTATGTTGCAACTGGAGCTTGGAAAGAAACGTCCTACGAAGAATTTGCTCAATTATGAAAGCGCACTGCCCCACCTTCATACATCTCAGGTCGACGATCTCTGAGAAATAATTTTCGCGCGTAGGATTCATCACATTGCTTTAAATCTAGGTTAGCTAGTAACATGGATGGCTTTGTTTCCGATGCGCGGGCAATGACATTTCCCATTGGATCAACAATGAAAGAACCACCTCCAAAGGTTAATACATCTTCTTTCCCCACCCGATTGGCAAGGGCCATATAGTAGCCGTTTTGGAAAGCACTAACTCTCAATTCGGCCTCAAACAAACCTTCCGGCCATTCATTGAGCGCACCAGCCTGAGGCACAACAACTAGATCGGCTTTTTGCAATGCTAATGCCCTGAGATATTCAAAATAATGTCGATCGTAGCAGATTGCAACACCTATTCTACCAGCCTCAGTTTGATAGACAGATGCTTGTTGACCTGCAACGGTATAATAATCCTGCTCATAAAAACCCTCATATTGTGTAACATGCATCATCTTTGTGACTCCTAATAATGTTCCATCCGCATCAATGACGGGGGATGCATCAAAGCCTTGATCGCCTACTCGGGCATACAAATTAAGAACAACAACCACGCCCAATCGCTGAGCCGCCTCACAAAACACATCGGTTGTATGGCCTGGAATTTCTTCAGCTAATGATAATGGAGGCAAATGAGTATTCTGACATTCTGGATAATGACCCCGCTTATGTTGAGGATAAAATGGTGTAAACGCCAGCTCTGGATAAACGACTATATCCGCCCCAGATTCCGCTGCAGTTTCTAATGATTTTAATCCCCGAGCAAGATTATTATGTAAATCTTCTGATGCTGAGCATTGAATAAGTGCTAATTTCATGGAACAGTTACTATGCTTGCGATGAATTTCTCGGCCGTCTGGTTGCGATTACAAAGCGAGGCATTTCATTCAGGTCATACTTCATTTCAACATGATATTCTTGGCGTTTTTCAAATAAATCACTTACAGTCACGGCATAGTCAGAATGAGTTTCTAATGCTATAATCCCGCCCTCCTTAAGTAATTCATCATCAAGATGGTCATTAATTGCTTGATAGTAGCTCATAGGATCATCACCACAAAAAAGCGCTTGAGGGGGCTCAAAATCTCGAACCATTTTAGGTAAGCCTGAAGACTCATGATCAGGAATATATGGCGGATTGCTAATCACAAGATCGTAGGCTGTTTCAACATTGGTTAAAAAATTTGATGAAAATATATCCGCATGGACAAAGTTCAGTTGAAGTCCGAGATTTTCTGAGTTACCCTTAGCAACACTAAGTGCTTCTACACTAATATCACATGCCGTGACATTTGCTTTTGGCAAGAAATGTTTCATTGCTAATGCGATGCATCCACTTCCCGTACCTATGTCAAGCACGCTAAGTGTGTCAATCGATTTTAAAGCTTTGAGTGATAGCTCTACAAGGTGTTCTGTCTCGGGTCTAGGAATCATTACATTTGGGGAAAGATCAATCATCAACCCACAGAATTCTGTGTATCCAATGACATACTGTACAGGTTCATGATTAGCACAGCGTTCTGTCATTTCCAGAATTGTGGAGATCTGTTTCGTGTTCAATAATAAGTCTTCATGGGCAATGAGATATGTTGCACTGCAATCAAGGACATGACAGAAAATCCATTTCGCGGTGATGCGAGAATGTGGTAGATTGCTATATTGTAAACGATCTATTACTTTGATCATTAACTCCTTGATGTTCATATTCTTAGCAACAGTATTGAAATTACCAGAAGGAAAACGAGTGTATGACCCTAATCACTGAACGAGGATCAATAAGCCAGATAGGGACTGCCTCAATCTCACAGACTTAGAAATGTATACATTACATCGTGTACTTCAAAACCTAATCACAATCTCAATGAGGATAAAACTAATCCTCATTTTCTAAGTTCGTGCGGTTTATAGAAGATGATCCATCATCAGGTGCTATACGGTTTTATATTGAGGGCATTTACGTAGATAGTCGATAGTATTGTAGTCTCAGAAAGCGGTTCATTCATTGATCAGCAGAAAAACATTGTAATCGTCAGAAATATGGGAGCCCTGAATGAACTCTCTAAGAGAACAGGGAACACATAGCGTACAAAGATCTATCCATAAAATCATACTACTATTCGTTGAAGAGATCATGATTGATTTATCCTTTCTAAGACGAGTTATATATGGCAGAGTATCTGTTTTTGAATTGAATGGCTTCCTGAATCATCCATTAGCTTACAAATTCGACCATTACCAATGATCTATAACTTACCCCTTAAAAGTTAGCCAATATCCAGAACTGATATTTTCAAGGATGATTTTGATCGTTGAACTAATGAGTTGTTGTCTCGATTTCTTTCATTGATGGCTCCCCTAATTTTTGCGTTAGCCGCTCCAATCATTGGTGTATTATTGTACCCATTATTACATGACCGCTTAAAGTTTAGACGATTATTTGATCGTTCAATGTATGTAATTGTCCCAGTACTAGTATTATCTCAGATCATTGGCCACGAAATCGCGCATAGTGGTTGGGCCCCTAAAATCATTTTAATTCTACTTGGAATCATGACATTGGGAATATTCATTCCAATTGTTATTGAGCACATGTATCGACAAATAGCGCCTACTACTGAGGCTCTGTCAATCATTGCTGGATTTCTAGGACTCGGCTTGCATGCCCTTCTTGAAGGCGCAAGCCTCAACGCTGAAACCCCTACTGCCATGCTACCTATCATGGTTCATCGTCTTACCGTAGGGCTCATGATCTGGTGGATATTGCATCCCCGTTACGGCTCATTCATTGCCGTAATTGGCATTGCTTGGCTCCTTTTGGTTACCATCATCGGTTTTACATTAGCAGATTTAGTGCCACATGAATTGACTGGAAGCAATTTATTTCAAGCATTCGTAGCCGGTTCATTGTTACACGTAATTTTTCATGAAAGTCATCATAGAAGCCCCCATAAGCATTAAAACAACTTGTAGACTGTTTATCACTGGAGCATGACTTGTTTTTCGCAGTTCAAAGGATAATTTTCCCCCTTGTGACAGGTATGGCAATTTCTTCTAACTTGAATGTTCTTCTGCTTCAGATTCGGAAGCCCGAAGACCCAATGCGAATGAATGAAGTTGGAGCATTTGCAGATTCAATTGACTTGATGCCCAATCAAATTATCACGGCTGATTTGATCCATTCGCCCCCAACCAAACTGGAGCTCAAGAATGCCGATCTGATTTTAATTGGCGGTGCTGGGGACTATTCAGTTCCAAAGGGTGGGCAATGGTTGGAGCGCGCACTGGATACAATGCGATCTTTATATGCTAAGCGCAAGCCTGTATTTGCATCGTGTTGGGGATTTCAAGCGATGGCTGCCGCCTTAGGTGGATCTGTTGATACCGTTTCGCATCTCGCTGAATTAGGAACAATTGAACTGACTGTAACCCTAGAAGGAAAAAGTGATCCGATTTTCGGATATTTAGGTTCTAATTTTTGGGCACATGTAGGCCATCATGACACCGTGATTCAACTACCAGAACATGCAATTCGACTCGCGTGTACATCTCTTGTCCCGAACCATGCATTCAAAATGCCTGATGCCCCCTTATACTGTACACAATTCCATTCAGAACTCACTAAGGATTTATTAATACAGAGATTAAGCACCTATCCTGAGTATACAGAAGAAATCGTAGGAATCCCATTGGATGAATTTGTCTTAAAACTCAGAGAAACTCCGGAAGCAAATAATCTCATTCGTAGATTTGCACAGCATATATTTCAATCCTGAGATACAAGACTCTCACCAGAAAAGAATACTGTTTTGATGTGTCCTTACTACCGTCAGTGTAGCAAATGGGCAGGATAAGTAATCTTTCAATGTGATAGTTGAGAATTGGGTGGATCACACCTTCATCTCATCAGGTTAGAATTCCAGCCACCAAAAAGGTAACAAATGCCATGGCTGCAATCAGTAAAGAATAAGGTAGCTGGGTATTCACATGATCAACATGGTCGCATGCCGATGCCATAGACGAAATGATTGAGGTATCGGATAATGGGGACGCATGATCTCCAAAAACCCCACCAGATAGAACTGAACCAAGCATCAGAGAAGTAGGAATCTCCAAGCCCTCCGCCAGCGGTAACGCAAGTGGAATTAATATTGCGAAGCATGTCCAAGATGATCCTAACGTAAATGATACAAAACATCCAATAAGGAAAACCATAGCAGGGAGCCACCAAGTCCAAATATCTTCTCCCAATACAGAAACAATATATGGACCCATCTCCAAATCCCGAGAGACTTGTCCAAGTGCAAAAGCCAGGACTAATAAGGCCACAACCCCAACTAACCCAGATGCTCCCTTGATCACATAGTCAGTACTTTTCGCGGGAGATAATAGCATCTGTCCCTCACGCGGAATCATATAGATAATCAATCCAACCAATACCGCAACACTAACAGCCCACAATACTGCAGTAGATCCACTGCCCTCCATGAGATTACCATCACCAGTCACATACAGGCTGACAAAAATCATCATAATCATGACAGCTACAGGAATCAAAAAATCATAAATTCGCCCTAATGATGGCTTTACCGGCTCTAAACCAGCGACTTCGTCAGCAATCATCGGTTTAGCCCCCGGTCGAATTAAATCACCGGAGCTTAAGGCTCTGATTTCTGCTTTACGCATAGAACCAAAACCCCACCCTGTTAAAGCAAGAAAGAGAGCAAACAAGATGGCTATAATGCAAAAGAAGTTAAAGGCAAGAGCACCAATGAGAGTAGAAACTGCGTTACTTTCATATCCTTGAACGAGTAATAAGCCCAAAACAAACGCACCCCAGCCATTTAATGGAATCTGCATACATACAGGTGCACTTGTGGCATCACAATAATAAGCCAGTTTCTCCCTTGGGAGTTGCAATCGATCAAAAAATGGCCTGCTAAGAGTCCCCACGATCAGTGAAGTGATGCTGGATTCAACAAATATGAGTAAGCCCGTAAACCAAGCCATACACTCTACACCTCTTCGCGTCTTCGCTAATCCAGATTTCTGAACATATTGTACAAATGCACTGACACCCCCTGATACCTGAACCAGTGCAATCAATCCACCAACCAAGAGGCTAAATAATAAAATTTTCGTATTTGATTGATCTCCAAACACTCCCACAATTACATCGGCCATCTGGATCAACCCACCAATAGGATTTCCACCTGCCAAGATGGTGGTTCCAACTAAAAGTCCAGCGACCAATGATAGAAATACTTGGCGCGTAAGAAGAGCTAATCCAATGGCAATCAATGGAGGCAGTAATACAATCCAATCCATGCTACCCTACTTCCATTTAATATTGCAACCCAATGATGGGCGCTGAGGCATCGTGACAAAACCAAAACTCAATAGCTCATCTAAAGCTTGTAGAAACTCTTCACCTGTCGCTGGATTTCCACCGGGGCGAGTTTCATCAAAGCGCCCCCTATATGCGAGGGAAAGGTTAGAGTCATATAAGAAAAAATCTGGGGTGCATTCAGCACCATAGGCTTTTGCAACAGATTGAGATTCATCATACAGATAGGGAAATGGATAATTCTTATCCACCGCGCGTTGCCTCATTGCTTCAAATGAATCCTCTGGATATTGTGTTGCATCATTACTGCTGATTGCAATGAATTGAACCTTTTTTTCCTTGCAAATCTGAGCAGCCTTGATGAGTGCATCCTCTACATGGATCACATAGGGGCAGTGATTACACATAAATACAACTACCAGGGCAGCCCCATTTGAAACTTCATCAAGGCTCATTAGGGGTTGATTTCCACTTGTAGGGTTAGATACTGGTAGGGTAAATGATGGGGCTTTTGTCCCAAGCTCGCCCATTTTTGAATAAGTTAATGCCATGATATATATGATTGAATGAACTTAAAGGTTAGGATGAATTTTTGAGTCTTACCGAATTCACGAATCCCCTCTTTCTCGCACACGATGTAAGGGTTCAGTAACGCAACGAGCAATATTTGCTAAATGTCCTCCGATGCGTCCAATAGCAAAAGCCCCAATAGTATACGGTACAACTTTACTTGAATCTAATTCAGAGGCAACCAAGTGACTCAGGACTTGACGCAACCCTTCATCAACTTGTACTTGTTTATCTTGAACATCATGAGCTTTCTGAATGTCTCCTTCCAGAAAACAATCCCGCGCACATTCAAACTGTATAAGAGTCTGATTACGTAAGGTTCGGATATCGTCAACAGTGGAGTCAATTCTAGGACTCGTAGCAATGGTAGCAGCCCATTCAATCGTTCGCCCAACTCTTCCAATGCGCTCAGCATCTTGAGCAACGGTTAACAACTTCATACAGAGAACCAATTCTCGCTTAGGATCAATGTTTAAATGCTCCAATACAGCCCGCCGAATTGAATGCTCTCGCTTGCAAATCACGGCTTCTTGGGCAGACAAATCTTCATCTAAAATTTCATTTTCTAACAATCGAGCACTTGAAGCAGAAAACAAGTTGTACCCCGTATCTAACATGACCTTAATATCATCCAACGAGTCTTGAATCAGAGGTGGCTGGTTACCAATAAGAAAGTCTAGTATTCCCATACAAAAAAAGGCGATTAATGGTATATTTGATGGTGAACAATATAATCTCTCACACTTTCTAATACGAGATAACGAATAGACTTTTCTTCAATTAAACAGGTACGCACATGCTCCCCACTCAAGGACATCATTGGTGCTTGAATATAATGAATTTGGTCGGATAAGTAAGGTGGTAAATCCATCTCCTCAATTAAGTGCCCTGCTCTAGGATATACAATGAGCTCAACGTGCTCCATAATGGCCTCGGGTTCCATCCATGTATGGAAATGATTTAAACTATCACCGCCTAAAATCAAGTAACGCTTCGCATGGCTGAATTGTTTTCTTAGGGCACGAAGCATTCGAATCGTATAGGTCGGACAGTCAAGTGTTGATTCAATCTCCGATACTTGAAACGAAGAATGATTTGATACCGCAGCATCAACCATAGCCACACGATGGGTAAAGGAACTGAGTTGATGTAACGATTTATGAGGGGGATCAAATGCTGGAACCCATACTATTTGATCAAGTCCAAATT
Organism: Bacteroidota bacterium; assembly: GCA_026709065.1. Taxonomy (GTDB): domain Bacteria; phylum Bacteroidota; class Rhodothermia; order Rhodothermales; family Bin80; genus Bin80. The sequence continues at coordinate 30,209 of JAPOTS010000035.1, read as the reverse complement.
CTTCAAGAACACGTTCTGCAATAATTGAATGTGCAATATGTGGTGGATCAAACGTGCCACCAAAAATCCCCACTTTCATACGAATGTCTACAAAGTTGAGTCATCTTCAATTAATGCATTTAGTTTACTCTCTGCGACGCCACCAAACTCCCTCGCTTCATTCAATAACTCGCTATCTGGAAAAAGATCTTCAAGCCTCTGGTAGTGAGTAATTGCCTTCTGAAGTCGCTCAGGCTGACGCGCAACAATGCTTAATTCACTGAATTCTATATAACATCTTAATGCGCCGAGTAAGGCATCATCCGCAAGTGGTGTGTCGGGATACGTATCAAATACGTTCTCATACGATAGTGCAGCTGCCTCATACAATCCTCTGCGCTCATATAACTTTGCGGCATGAAACTGCTTATCTGCTAGTTTGCGGCGCAATTCGCCAACACGTTGCATGGCTACATTAACAGAATCATGGTTGGAATAACGCTGGATATACAAGTTGAATACCTCAACGCCTTGACGGGTAGTCGTTTGGTCCAATTCAATCTTCGGAGACCGTTCATAAAACGTCATTGCTCTTTCAAATTCGGCATCAGCTACGCGTTCATGCGTTCGATAAATCTCTGCAAACCGGGAGTACTCGCTCGCCGCTATAATGTAATCACGATTCTTGTAATGAGAACGAGCAAGGTTTAACTGGGCATCAGCAGCCCACTCATGCGTACGCCCATAATCAAATACTCCCTGAAAATACTCAGCTGCGCGGCTATAACGCCCTCTCTCAAAATAGCTGACACCCTTTTCAAATGCATCACGCGGAGAATCATGGCTGACACGCCCTGCCCCAGCGCATCCTCCAAGAACAACCACCAATGTGACGATATATTTATACATGGAATTCAATATTAAGTAAGAGTACGGTTAATTGAAGAGATTGATGCGCTGTCTATATTCAGTCTGAATCAAAGAAGCAAACACATTAAAACTCATCAGTTCTTAAAGAGTAATGTCTTTAAGAAAATGATTCACCATAGGAAGATCACGCAATGTATCCAAGCAATGTTTTGCAAGCGATGAGTGGTGGATATGAAAATGTTTGTAATTAAATTCTATCTCAATTTATGGAATCAATCTGAGTTAAGTTAGGAACGATCCTACTGATAATGTATGAACGATCAATATATAATTACGCTCTAATATAGGCTTCTGTTCCTATTAACGGATTAGTTGTGGACCAATTGGAGTTTGTTCAAAAAGATACATTCCTGTATTTTTTCTATGATCTCCAAAATGAATGCGTAACCTGATGCCTTCATAAGGAGGTGCATTAACCAAATGTTTAAATAAGGGCGCATCATAATCAAATGAATTTGAAAGCATTTCCATTATATCATATCCAATGTATGCAAATAGATCAGGAGGCAACCCATTATTGGATTCCTTAAAATCCCGTATAAATGTCTGAGCTGTAACCCTTAGATCATTTTCGTAATAGGTATCTACGAAAAATGCGCTAATTTGTGTTCGTAAACTCTCTAAGTTTAATGACTGAAATGAATAAGGGCCCAAAATATAGGGTCGCAATCCTATCTGTCCAATACTATTTACCCCATCTTGCACATGGCGAGCGGCTTGACTTTCGTTATCGTGATCAACAGAAAATAAGATTGCCTGTGCGGAAGCAAGGGTATCTTGGTGAACTATAAGTGGCAATCTAGCCCAATCAACTGAAGACTCAACATCAAGATTAAAGACTGAAGAAAGACCATGTGAATTGAGTTCTTCAGTAAATCCTTGGGCCACCAGATGACTTTGAGTTGATTCCGACTCTGTGATGATTCCAATCTGGGTGACTTTGAGATAATCAATTGACTCCCTTGCGATGGCGCGCCCTCTTTCTGCAGGTGTTGCATTGACCTGAAATACATAGTTGTGCCCAGAAGTAACTCCATCGTCGGTTGCCAGGGGTGCAATTAGGGGAACCTCAAACTGTTCAGTCACCCTTGCCGCGGCATCTACATGTTCACTGAATAAGGGCCCAATGACTGCTATTACGCCCTCATCAACAAGTGATCTGATAGCAATTAATGTACCTTCAGGTGAGGCATTGGTATCTCTAAATATAATCTTAATCTTAGGCTCAGAGAAACGATTGTATTGTCTGACCGAAAGTAGAATTCCCTGAAGTAGGGATCTCGTGACGTTCAACTGATCCAACGGCAGTGCTACCCCTAAACGAATTGATGCCGAATCACGTTGCATAGATTGCATTTCAAATTCTGCAGCAGCCATGATTTGAAGGGCTACCTCACGATATCGACTCGTAGAATACACTTCAAGAAACTCACTCAATAAGGCAATGACTTGGCTATAATTCTCAAGTTGGTATAATGACTTCGCAGCCATCACCCCAGCTACCGTGGTTTTGAAATGCTCAGGTTGTATTTGGTAAACATCTTGAAATTGGGAAAATGCCAACGCATAATCGGCTGATTCAAAAGCATCTATTGCGGATTTAAACCCTAACTCTCCATCTGATGAATAAATAGGTTGGGCATTTGTATTAGTGACAAATGTCACTATCATTAGTACAGTAAACACAAAATATCTCATTATCAATTTATTCCCATTCAATTGTAGCAGGTGGTTTTGAGCTAATATCATAAGCCACACGATTGATCCCTTTCACCTCATTGACGATTCGATTAGATACATATCCTAAAAAGTCATCAGGAAGTTTTGCCCAATCTGCAGTCATCCCATCCTGACTTGTCACAGCTCTAAGTACACAAACCTGTTCATAAGTTCGTTCATCGCCCATGACACCAACCGTCTGGACAGGAAGTAAGACCGCAAAGGCCTGCCATACCTTGTCATAAAGCTGATGAGAATGTAACTCTTCAATGAAGATACGGTCGGCCTGCCTAAGCAAGTGTAAAGTATCATCGCATACAGCTCCCAAAATACGAACTGCAAGCCCAGGGCCTGGAAATGGATGTCGGCCAATCATCATTGGGGGTAATTCTAACAACTGACCAATCTCTCTCACTTCGTCTTTAAAGAGTTCACGAAATGGCTCTAGAATTTCAAAAGGATGGTTATCAGGTAATCCACCAACATTATGATGGGTTTTGATCGTTACGCTGGGCCCCTTAAACGAGACACTCTCAATGACATCTGGATAAAGGGTTCCTTGTGCAAGAAATTTTGGCTTTTGACCCAACCCAAATGAAATAGATGAAATGGCCTCCTCAAACACCTTCACAAATGTATTTCCTATGATCACTCGTTTTTGCTCTGGATCAATGATTCCCTTCAAATTATTGAGAAAACGTTCACTTGCATCGACGGCTTCCACTCGGATTTGAAAATGATCACGAAACATTTTTTGAACCTGTTCCCATTCACCATGTCTGAGCAGCCCATTATTGACGAAAATACAGGTTAATTGATCTCCGATGGCTTGATCCAATAATCGGGCAGCAACACTAGAATCAACTCCACCGGACAACCCAAGAATCACATGATCATTGCCGACGATACTGCGAATTTCAGAGGTCTTCTGTTCAAGAAATGAAGCAGATGACCATTGCCCTTGACAACCGCAAATGGTGTGGACAAAATTATCAAAAATAGTAGAACCATGTTCAGTATGTACCACTTCCGGGTGAAATTGAACTCCATAGTGTGGTAATTTGATATGCCTTAGCGCAGCGATCGGGGCGCTTGGTGTGTCGGCAATAATTTCATAGCCATCAGGGATTTCTACAGGCAGATCTCCGTGGCTCATCCATACTTGTGATCCATTTGTCACCCCTGAGAATAAGTCATTGGCAAGGATGATATTGATACGAGCACGCCCAAATTCCCGATGATCAGCAGCAGATACTTTACCGCCCGTGCAATGAACTAAGGCCTGAAACCCATAACAGATGCCAAGTAATGGCATCTGAGAACCGTCCTTCCTTCGGAGCTCAAGGAGGTCTGGATCAAGTTGAGGGGATCTCTCCTCATAAACAGAGTTAGGTCCACCTGATAGAACAATTCCATTTGCTGAACTTAGGTCGCTGATCGATGCTGTGCAGGGAAGAATTTCTGAGAATACACCAGCCTCGCGAATTCGTCGGGCAATCAGTTGTGTGTACTGTGCCCCAAAATCAAGTACAATAATTCGCTCTCCCATTGCAGAAAGATCACTACTTCACATGATTTGCATAGTCGTCTGCCGATAGAAGGTTATCTATCTCAGATGGGTCAGAAAGAGATATTTCAATCATCCAACCATCACCATAAGGATCATTATTGACCATTTCAGGCTCCGCTTCTAAGCCTGGATTATGGCGTGTAATTGTAGCGGTAACAGGCAAAAAGAGTTCAGAAACTGCTTTAACTGCCTCCACTGAACCAAATACTTCACCTATCTCAAAAGATTGCCCCTCAGGTTCAAGTTCTACAAAAACAATATCTCCTAGCTCACTCTGAGCAAAGTCAGTGATTCCAATCTTCGCTGTTACACCATCATCATGGACTTGAACCCATTCATGATCTCCAGTGTATTTTAAGTTTGATGGTATTTTCATGGATCATATAGTTAATTTGATACCTGCTGTGGTAACATTGTATTCTCAACGAAGTGAGTCTCTATCTCACCAGAAATAAACGCTGGATGTTGCAATAACTCTTGGTGGAACGGAATTGTTGTAGCAATCCCTTCCAGTACGAATTCATCTAAGGCACGTTGCATTCGAAGGATCGCCCATTCACGATTGGGAGCATGTACGATCAGCTTTGCGATCATTGAGTCATAATGAGGTGGAATCGTGTAACCTGCATATACATGAGTATCGGTTCGGATGCCAGGGCCATTTGGTGGATGAAAATTTTTGATTATACCCGGAGAAGGGAGAAAGTTTTTGGACGGATCTTCGGCATTAATTCGACACTCAATTGAATGACCATTAATCGGAATGTCTGACTTAGTGAGTCGCTCCCCCATCGCAATTAGGATCTGCTGACGGATTAAATCTAATCCAGTGATCTCCTCGGTAACTGGATGTTCAACCTGAATGCGAGTGTTCATTTCCATGAAATAGAACTCTCCAGATGAATCAAGCAAAAATTCAATGGTGCCTGCTCCCTCATAATTCACCGCAGATGCTCCACTAATTGCGGCAGATCCCATGCGTTGACGCAAATCTTCGTTTACGGCAAGCGATGGGGCTTCTTCCAATAATTTTTGATGTCGCCTCTGTATAGAGCATTCTCGCTCCCCGTAATGCAATGTTGTCCCCTGCCCATCTCCCATCACCTGAATTTCAATGTGGCGAGGTTTTTGGATAAGCTTTTCAATGTAGATATCGGAATTCCCAAATGATGACTCTGCCTCAGCCTGGGCTGATTGAAACTGAAGTTCAAAATCTTTTGCTTCCATCACAGCCCTCATGCCTTTCCCTCCCCCACCTGCACTAGCCTTGATCATTACTGGAAAGCCAATAGATTCGGCAATCCGTTGACCATCTTCAATGGATTCAACAATTCCATCAGAGCCTGGAATGACTGGAACGCCAGCCGCACGCATCTGATCTTTGGCTTGACTCTTATCGCCCATCATTGCAATTGTTTTAGGTGCTGGCCCGATAAATTTTATTCCATTATCTCCACAAATCGCACTAAAGACCGCATTTTCAGAGAGGAAACCATATCCCGGATGGATGGCATCAGCGCCGGTGATCTCAGCTGCGGCCATGATTCGATCCGGCTTCAAATAACTTTCGGATGATAAGGCTGGTCCGATACAGACTGCTTCGTCAGCGTAACGAACATGTAAAGCATTACTGTCTGCAGTAGAATAAACCGCAACAGTTTGAATCCCTAATTCTTTACAGGCACGAATCACTCTTAAAGCAATTTCCCCCCGATTCGCAATCAGAATTTTGTTCATGGAGATCTAAGAAGCTTCAATCAGAAGCAGTGGCTGATCATATTCAACTGCGTCCCCATCATTGACAAGGATCTCAAGAACCGTTCCTGAACGATCTGCTTCAACTTCGTTCATAAGCTTCATTGCCTCAATAATGCAGACAGTTTGGCCTTTAGTGATGTAATCTCCTACCTGAACAAAGGCATCTGCATCGGGTGCAGGTTTTGCGTAGAATGTGCCCGGAGTGGGCGATAAAATTGGGATTCCTTTAGAATGCTGATTAACTGAGTCCGTCACTGCATTAGAAGCCTCAGTTGGGAGAGATTCAGCAGGAGCTATGGAATCTACAACTGGTTGTGGCACCATTGAAACAGTAGCCTCTGAACCGATATGCGTAGTGGGAGAAGGGTGTTTACGCACAACCACACGTACTCCATCTGCTTCAATTTCGACCTCGGCAGCGTCTCCATCAGATGCCATGGAAATTAACTTCTGGATGCGTTCAAAATCTTTCTCAGACCAATTTTTTGAAAATAGTTTAGTCACTGAATTAAGAATCTTGTTAATCTAAATAGTTAGCCAGTCACTCTGGTAATATAATCTCCATTGTCGGTATTTACCCGTACGAGATCACCTTCTGAAATAAACAACGGCACATTGATCGTCGCTCCACTCTCAAGTTTTGCTGGCTTTGTTGCACCCGTGGCAGTATCACCGCGAATTCCCGGATCTGACTGAGTGACAAGTAATTCTACACTTTTAGGGATTTCAGCAATGAGGGGCTCTTCTGTTTCAGCATGAAACAGGATATCAATGGCCCCTCCCTCTTTGAGAAATTCCCGTTTTTCAACTTGATTGGAAGGGAGAGAAAATTGCTCATAATTTTCTAAATTCATAAAATGCATACCTAAGGAATCTTCGTAAAGAAACTGGTGTTCTCTTCGTTCAATTCTTGCTCCCTGCACCTTTTCTCCAGACCGAAAGGTTTTGTCTACCACACGCCCCGTTCGGATATTTTTCAATGATGTACGAACGAAGGCACCGCCTTTACCGGGCTTGACATGCTGAAATTTAATGATCTGCCATAGTTCACCATCAATCTGCATGGTATAGCCATTCCTGAAATCAGTCGTATCTGCCATATTCAAAAGTTAAAACACCTACTAGCGGGGCGTATCATGAAAATTACGAATTATCTACCGAAAAGGTGCCTCCATGTGCAAAAATTTGTCAAGTTCTGAAACTCCAAGCGTTCCATGATACTGAAAGGGTTCTCCATATGTAGTGCCAATCAGTTGTCCGTATGTTCTGGCACGCGCTTCTACCCATTCAAAAAAGCTATAATTAGATATATAGGTTTCTGGCTCAGACTTTTCTCTCTTATACTCTGGACTATGAATTTGAGACTCATAGCATTTTAATGCTTTGGTTCTATCCTCCCATTCTTGCGTCACATCCACGACAAATGAAGGCGTAAATAATTGAACCTCGGCAAAATATAGCAAATGTTTTGGCCGCCATGAGAGATAGTCATCACTTGATTCTATCTTATTTAATCCAGAATAAAAACATGCATTCCGAACAAGATGATGTGCGGCAGTATGATCAGGGTGACGGCATTCATTTGGATGTGTCATCACAATTTGAGGCCTCCACTGACGTAATATTTTGATGAGAGCAATCAACCCATCGGAGGTAATATTTCCATCAGGTAAACCAAGATTCTCCCGAATAGAAAGTCCGATGATCTCTGATGCGTTAGCTGCTTCTTGAGCTCTAATCTGAACGGTTCCTCTGGTACCCAATTCTCCTTTGGTCAAATCTAATACTCCTACACGGAGCCCCTGCATTACAGATCTTATGAGTGTTCCCCCAATCGTTAATTCAATATCGTCTGGATGTGCACCAATTGCTAAAATGTCTAAGTGATTTGACATGCCTATCCAACGACTATATTCAGAATGCGACCTGGAACGTAAATTTCTTTATTGACAGGTTTATTCGCTACAAATTTTAGGACATTAGTCTCAAGCATTGCACGTTCTACAACCTGTTGTTTATCAATTTCAACTGGAATACGGATCGTAGCTCGGAGCTTCCCATTGACCTGTACTGGCAAATCAATCATGTCTTCGGTAAGATATTGTTTGTCCAACTCAGGCCAAGATTCATAAGCCAATGATTCTTGATGTCCAAGATATTGCCAAAGTTCTTCCGAAATATGAGGTGCAAACGGGGACAATAATAAAACAAAATACTCGGCGATCTCTTGGGGGATCTGCTTCCATTTGAAAGCTGCATTGACGAATTCCATCAATGCAGCAATTGCTGTATTCATTCGCAGACCTTCAATATCACTTGTAACACGATCAATGGTCTGGTGTAGTAGCCTTAATTGTTCACGCTCTGGCTTAATATCATGGACTGGACGTTCAGTGATCAATCTCCATACCCGAGTAAGAAATCGAAATGTCCCATGAACTCCACGAGTATTCCACGGCTTGACTTGTTCAAGGGGGCCCATAAACATTTCATACAATCTAAACGCGTCTGCTCCAAATTGAGAGATGATTTCATCAGGGTTAATCACATTACCTCTGCTTTTACTCATCTTGTGTGCTCTGACATCTAATTGAATCTGAGGCTTCTCTTTCAAGAAGAATTTGTCTCCGTCTTTGGTCACACGCTCCTCATCAATGCGGACCGCCTCAAGATGTGCCCCTGTATGGACATCCTTTCCTCCACTCACTTGTGGTGAGGTAACCCACTGACCAGACTCAATATTCTTCCATGCCGTGTATTCTAGCTCGCCAAGAATCATTCCCTGGTGAACGAGCTTTGAAAAGGGTTCAGGGGTCGAAACCACCCCTGCATCATAGAGCACCATATGCCAGAAGCGTGCGTATAGAAGATGCAGAACGGCATGTTCTGCGCCTCCAATATATAGGTCAACGGGCATCCAGTACTTCTCAAGTTTTGGATCAACGATCTGCATTGAATTCTTTGGATCTATATAGCGCAGAAAATACCAACAAGAACCAGCCCACTGGGGCATGGTATTGGTTTCACGTTTAGCTATATTACCAGAACTGGGATTGATGGTCTGCAACCAGTTTTGTGCAAGCGCCAATGGCCCCTCAGGTGTACCACTTGGCTTGAATTCTTCAAGCTCAGGCAATGTAAGTGGAAGAGCGTTTTCTGGGAGTGATGACACTTGATCTCCCTCAAAAACAACGGGAATCGGCTCACCCCAATACCTCTGGCGAGAAAACAGCCAGTCACGTAATTTATAGTTGACCTTACGAGTTCCTAGACCTTCAGACTCCAAGTAATCAATGATACGTTCTTTGGCCTCTTGAATATATAATCCATTCAGAAACGCGCTATTAATGGCGGGGCCATCTCCGGTGTAGGCTAACCCAGTGAAGTCCGAGGGGGGTTGGACAGTGCGAACTATCGGAAGGTCATACTTGGCTGCAAATGCCCAGTCTCTCTCATCTTCTCCTGGAACTGCCATGATTGCTCCCGTTCCGTACGAGGATAAGACATAATCAGCAATCCAAATAGGAATCGCTTCTTGGGACACTGGATTGAGTGCGTAACCTCCCGTGAAAACCCCAGTTTTTTCTTTCTGTAATTCAGTACGCTCAATATCGCTTTTACGTGATGCAAGTTCTATGTAATGAGAAACTTCGTTACGTTGCGCTTTGGTTGATATATGATCAACTAATGGATGCTCAGGAGCTAACACCATATAGGTTGCACCGAACATCGTATCTGGGCGTGTTGTGTACACTCGTATTACAGATGAGTCCCCCCCTTGGACTTTAAAATCTATCTCGGCTCCTTCGCTACGACCAATCCAATTGCGCTGCATTTCTTTGGTACTCTGAGGCCAGTCTGTATGCTCAAGCCCTTTGAGTAACCGTTCAGCATATTCAGTAATTCGTAAAACCCATTGTCTGAGCATTCGTCTTTCACAAGGATGCCCTCCAATATCGCTTTTCCCATCTACGACCTCTTCATTGGAGAGTGTAGTCCCAAGCGCTTCGCACCACCAAACAGGGACCTTCGCTTCATAGGCGAGTCCCCGTTCAAGTAATTGGAGAAAGATCCATTGTGTCCATTTATAATATTCAGGATCGGTGGTATCAATCTCTCTGTCCCAATCATAAGACAATCCAAGAGACTGAAGCTGTTTCCGAAATCGATTAATGTTAGCCTCGGTTGTAATACGAGGATGAGTTCCGGTACGTAGTGCATACTGCTCTGCAGGAAGTCCGAAAGCATCCCATCCGATCGGGTGCAGGACATTATATCCACACATCCGTTTGTAACGAGCGACTATATCTGTTGCTGTATATCCCTCTGGATGACCTACATGTAGGCCAGCTCCACTAGGATAGGGAAACATATCTAAGACATAGTACTTGGGTTTGGTCGTGTCAACCTTGGTTGGGGTTTTGAAGGTTTTATTTGACTGCCAATAGGCTTGCCACTTATTTTCTAATTCCCGAAATGGGTATTTTGCCATGATGATCACATCCTCGCTAAAGATACACTTAGAGTGAGTTGGAGTAAATCATCCAAATGCACCTTTAACCTTAGAAAAGAATGATTTTTTTGAATCAGACTCTTTCGGGGTGAACGTGGGAGATTCTTTTAATTGCTCTAACAGTTTTTTATCGGTATCCGTCAGAGTATCTGGTGTCCAAATATGGATTCGGATGAGTTGGTCACCTTTTCTTGATGTTCTGAGTTCACCTAGTCCTTTGCCTTTCATGCGCAGCACTTTGTCAGATTGGGTTCCAGGATCAATCTTGACAATAGCACGTCCGCCCAGAGTGGGGACTTCAATTTCGGATCCTAGGGCTGCATCGGGAAATGAAATCTCCAAATTATAAATCAGATCGCTTCCATTGCGGATAAAATGCTCGTGTGCTTTTTCACGAATCTCAATGTGTAAATCTCCAGATCGCCCTCCGCGTGCGCCCGCATGCCCCTGACCACGAAGGTTCACAACCATTCCGTCTTCAACCCCTGCAGGTACCTTGATCTTGATTGACGATTCCCCATCAAGCCTACCCTGCCCTCTGCATTCTGGACATTGTTCTTCAATAATCATCCCCTGCCCTTGACATCGTCTACATACAGAAACACTGACCATTTGCCCGAGAGGTGTGTTACGAACCATTCGTTCTTCACCTGAGCCATTGCAATCTGAGCACTGCTTTAAGTTCTTAGATCCTCCTTTAGCACCTGTCCCTTCACATGTATCGCAGGTGGTCAATCGACGAATATGAACTCGCTTTTCAATTCCATCTGCAATTTCCTCAAGCGTCAAATCCAAGCTATGAACTACATTAGCACCCCGTTGACCTCGTTCACGAGTTTGCTGGCGACCACCCGAGAAAAAATCATCAAAACCACCCCCAAAAATATCGCCGAATGTACTAAATATATCATTAACATTATTGAAACCTTGTTGCCGACCTCCTCCAGAAGCTCCTTTCAAACCAGCCTCACCATAGCGATCATAGATGTCGCGCTTTTTTTGATCACTTAATACTTCGTACGCGACTGCAGCTTCCTTAAATCGGGCTTCTGCACCTTTGTCATCTGGATTCCGGTCAGGGTGATTTTCTAAGGCTTTTTTACGATAAGCTTTTTTGATCTCTTCGGATGATGCACTTTGACTGACTCCGAGAATATCATAATAGTTACTCATGATGGCTCCGCCTCAATCATTTGTGGTGCTTGATCATTAGAAACAGAAACAATGACTTTTGCATGTCTGAGTACCTGATCTCCAAGGCGATAACCTGCCTGACTTTCGTGAACCACTAATCCTGGGGCTTGATCTTCAATTGCTGGGGTCTGTCCAACTGCTTCGTGCAGGTGTTCATCAAATTTTGATCCAACAGAATCAATCCGTTTGAGTCCTAATTTTTGAAGCTCAGAGACAAAATTTTGATTGATTAAAGTGAGACCTGATTTTAATGATTCAAACGCTTGGTCTGACGCATCAGACTGATCTGCGGCGATTAAGGATCTTTCTAGATCATCAATAATTGGTAACAGCGTCCGAATGACTCCCGATTTTGCTCTTACAGACCATTCAATTCGTTGGTTCTCCATTCGGCGCCGATAATTTGCAAATTCCGCAGTAATTCTGAGTCGTTGATCTTTTTCGGCAGCTAACTCATCTGTACACTGCTGAAGGGGATCAATCTGTTCTTCCTGAGACTGCTCATCCGATGCATCAGAATCATGATCAATGGCATCATCTACCACATCTTCGTGTGCAGATTGATCAAGTGATTCATCTTTTTCCTCTGTAAATTCCTTCTTCATTCGTTTAATGATGTATTGAACCTGTAATTGTAGGGCGATTAAGTAAAGAAGCCATTGTATCAACAAGTGAAATAGCCCGACTATAATCCATACGTATTGGACCAAGTAGCCCAACAGTACCAGAATGATCACCGACATTGTATTTTGCGGTGACAATAGAGTAAGGGCGAACCGATTCGTCCTGAATTTCGCTTCCGATACCTACCGAGACCCAGCGATTTGAATCTAGTTGACTACCAGGAGATTTCTCAAAGAGTTGAACCACAAAGTCTTCATCCTCAATCAAGTCAATGAGATGACGAACTTCATCGGTACCTTGAAATTCTGGTTGTGCGAGTAATCCGATAGTTCCAGAACGGGTTAACCTACCTTCATCAGAGTCACCAAAAACAGAGGCAGATTCATTAAGAATCAATTGGACGATTCCTGTGGGATCATCATCTATATCCTGAGTTCTGGCAGCATAATCTTGGCGAATTTTCTCAAGTCGTAACCCGGCGAGTCTCTCATTGAGAATTGTCACAATTCGATCAAGATCTTCCCTGTTAACATCTAATTTTGTCTCATAAATGATTGTTTTCACTAGACGGCTCCGCACGCTAATGATAATCATGATATTTAACTCTGATAGTTGAACCACATCTAAACGCTCTAAGATTCCAGTCGATATTTTAGGGCTCAGCACGACTCCGAGGAGATTAGACATGCGTCCGAGCAAGCGAGATGTTTCACGAAAAAGTGCATCCGCATCTCCGATGAGGCGATCCAAGCGGGCCTTTAGCACGCGGCGCTCTATGGTGGATAACTCTGGGGTTTCCATTAACTCGTTCACAAAAGCCCGATAACCGAGTTCGGTAGGCATCCGGCCTGCAGACTGATGAAGGTGCCTGAGATATCCAAGTTCTTCTAAATCCGACAGCGTATTACGAACCGTGGCAGCACTCAGCCCAAGAGAGAATTTTTGGGCTAATTTGCGTGATCCTACGACACCAGCGGTGTGAATAAAATTACGTACCACTAATCGGAGGATTGCACTTTCACGATCAGTCAACGACTCAGAAGCTGTTTTTTGATATGTAAACCTATCATCTTTCATTGAAAATAAATGAGCAAATTTCTTGCCGTAGGGCAAAAGAGTGCCTTAGAGCGTATAAGACTGCCAAATTGTCCGTAGAATACCCTGAACTTTGCGTGTGGTTTCAGTTGAATGCAACAGTGTTTAGGGTTGTGCGTACTTTCAAATACCACCTTCATTTAATCATATGCGCTTCTTTTCTACTCTTATTGCAAGTGTGCTTGGTTCATTCATTGCCGTTGGACTGGTGATCTTCGTTGGTATCATGATTATGACCGTCGTTGTGACTTCATCCGTTTCAATCAATGAACCGTCTATCTCCTCTGAATCAGTCTTAGTGTTGAGTTTAACGGGCCCTGTTGAAGAACAAGGAACGACCGATCCGTTGTACGATCTGCTTGATATTCCACAACCTCAGGGTTTGAATCGTGTTAGGGCGGCGTTAAAAAGTGCGGCTAATGACGATCGTATTCAAGCCGTATGGGTGAAGCCACAGGGAGTAATTGCTGGCTGGTCTACACTGCTGGAGATCAGGGAATCTCTTGAAGACTTCAAGATGAGTGGTAAACCGCTCATCGCTTCCTCAGCTGGTGATTTTAGTATGCGAGAATCGGATTATTTTCTTGCATCTGTTGCTGATAGCATATTTAGTGCACCAAATGCTTTTTTTGAATTTAATGGGTTTTATTTAGGAGTTTCTTTTTACAAAGGCTTGTTTGACAAGCTTAACGTTGATCCAACGATCTTAAAAGTGGGGTCATATAAAGGTGGCGTTGAGCCCTACTCCCGTGAAGATATGTCTGATGAGAATCGGATACAGTATTCAGAGATTCTCAGTAATTGGAATAACCTGATGACGAGTACTGTTGCTAAGGCAAGAGGTATTAATCAAGAGGATGTCATAGATCTCATTGAAATGGGTACAATTATGACGACTGAAGATGCTTATGAGCATGGGTTGTTAGATGGTTTATTGCAGACTGAAGAAATTGAAGCATTGCTTAGCGACCTAATAGGTAGTGATGATGATCTTAGTACAATAAGCCTTGCCAAGTACTCTCCTTCTGCTGTGGATCAACCTACTAATTCTGAGGGCACAATTGGGCTGATGACTGCATCAGGAACCATAATCAGCGGTCAAAGCAATAATTTGAATGGATATTTGGGGGCTGGTAGTTTCCAAAAGTCTATGAAAAAATTTAGAGATGATGATCGGGTTAAAGCCGTCGTATTACGGATTGACTCTCCAGGTGGAAGTGCAACGGCTAGTGAAGCGATGTGGCAATCTGTAAAGGAAACATCTCAGAAAAAGCCAGTCGTTATTTCCATGGGTGATCTTGCTGCGTCTGGGGGCTATTGGCTTGCAACCGCAGGTGATACAATCATCGCATCTCCACATACGATTACAGGATCAATCGGAGTTTATGGTGTGCATTTCAGTCTTGGCCGGATGTTAGAAACAAAATTTGGCATCACCTCCGACCATGTGTCAACCAGTGAATACGCGGACATGTTTTCTGGAATGCGTCCACTTCGCCCATCAGAACAAGCACTATTTCAACGTTCGTTAGGGGACACATATGAAAAGTTTTTACATCGCGTTTCAGAAAACAGAAATATGAGCATAGAAGATGTCCATGAAGTTGCTCAAGGGCGAGTCTGGACTGGAAATCTTGCTTTTGATGCTGGACTTGTTGATGAGCTTGGCAATCTTGATGATGCAATTAGAATTGCCTCAGACATGGCAGGACTTGAAGAAGGATCTTATCGCGTTAAACGCCTTCCAGAACCAGAAACTCTATTGGATCAATACCTTGATCTTTTTCTTGCTCATATAAGGTCCTTTATTGAATCTCCTATTGAAACCCAGTTTCGCAAAGAGGCACGGCTATTGGAGGAGGCAATTAAACTTCAGGGGATTCCAATTGCACGAATGCCTATTAACATTGAATATCGTTGAACCGATCATTGAATAAGTATCTATTAAAAATAGTTCATCATCTACACTTACCACCACTAATTCCAAAATTTTTAATTAATCGCAGTTCAAATGAAAGCTCCCAAAAGAATTGGACATCGTAAAAAATTTTTTAGAAAAAACCATGCTCTCAACCGAAACCCGAACTCAGATGCTCACATGTGTTGCATATTATCATATTGTGCGTCCACATTATTTCTCATTGAAGAAATTTGCGGCGACCGTTTCAACACGACTGACATTAATACAACTCAAGTCATTGAACAGCTACCCAAACCAGTCAGAGGTATGTTAGATGCACTTTTTAGATATACCGCCGCTTTGATTCAAGTCAGTTTTCCTGAAATTGATCCAACTGAATATGATATGGATTTTGATATGGTTAATGTTCTCATAACCAACCCAGAGACAATTGAGAATGATTATCAAACTTATTCATTTCTATCTTTAACTATTTTCATGAAGACGCAAACACCAAATTTATATAAGGTTTGGACTCAGTGTGAGAATCCTCAGGAATTACTCAGCGTAATTGATGAAAGTGATCATGATATATTTGATGAACTTCCCACGCCAATCTATAATGCAATCGTTGAGTTGTCTAAGGCTAGTATGAAATATGAGCGATGGAAGTTCAGCGATGGACCACCTATAAAATAATCGTAACGATTATGTTTTTGTGAATTATCTTGAAGAGTTACAAGAGAGAAGGAATTTTACATCATTTTGGTTACTTGTAGCATTTTTTACCTACCATATCATTTAATGAACGGTCCAGAAAAGAATGACCACCCGGTTTAAAACTTCTGCAAATAAGTTCAAGGATGAATACTATAAATTCTCTTGATTTCTCACCAATTCGATCGTTGCTTGTAAATTTTTTGCCTTTCATTGAGGAGCATTACACCCAAAAACTCCATGAACATGCATGTGTATAGCCTGACTTATGGAGAAGCGATTGGCACGGTAGGAAAATCCAAACAATTGGCTTGCGATAGCTGGCTTTGTGCTAGTGAATTCGCGTTTATAGATCGGGCTATCCTTACGAACCCGAAATCATGTGTTCAACTCATTTGGACATCCACGCCAATTCTGGATTGATTCACCGTTGAACAAGCCATATCGCTTCTCCATAGATCAACCTACATAAAATGATGTGCCTTATCTACACATACCACCTTTATAGGCTTTATTGATGGACTTTCTACTACGCCAAAGAAATTCATCATGCGCCAGTAAACTGGAAAAGCCAAAAAATGCACGGGAATTGAGGCTATTTCATCTGGTGTTTCAATTGATAACTTTTCCATAAATAGTAGATCACTGGAATAACGATCAGTGTTAAAATTGTAGAGGAAATCATTCCCCCTAACATGGGGGCAGCAATCCGCTTCATCACCTCAGAACCCGTTCCCGTTCCCCATAAGATTGGCAATAACCCCGCCATAATGGTCAGGACTGTCATCATTTTGGGTCTTACCCGTTCAACGGCTCCAATAATGATTGAATCGTAGAGATCTTTTAATGAATTCATCTGTCCTTGCGACTTTTTTTCGCGATATGCCTGATTCAGATAAATCAGCATGATGACTCCAGTTTCGGCCGCAACACCTGCCAGAGCAATAAAACCCACGCCAACCGCCACACTCAAATGATAATCTAGTATGTATAAAAACCAGATTCCCCCAATGAGCGAAAAGGGTAAGGATAACATCACAATTATACTTTCAATGATACTCCTAAAGTTCAAATAAAGTAATAGGAAAATCACGAGTAAAGTAATCGGGATGACTAATTGAAGTCGCTGTTGAGCCCGTTTAATGTACTCATATTGGCCACTCCATACGATGCTATATCCTTCTGGCAAAGAGATCTGATCATTGATTAATGCGCGCCCCCGATTCACATAGGTTCCTATATCTATATCACGTATGTCAACATAGATCCACGATGTCTTTCGTGCATTCTCGCTCTTAATGACTGGTGGCCCCTTCGCAATAGTAAAATCAGCCAGATAACTCAAGGGGATCTGCGCGCCAGTGGGAGTTGGAATCAATACACGATCGAGTGCTGGTAAATTATCACGCAACTCGCGGCTATATCGAACATTCACGGGGTATCGCTCCAACCCCTCAACTGTCTCTGTTACGTTTATTCCCCCAATCGCAGACATAATCACATCCTGGACATCCCCTACCGTAAGCCCATATCGCGCAGCCTCCTCTCGATTAATCCTGTAATCAAGGAAATTTCCCCCAACTGCTTTATCTGGAAATGCACTCACTGTGCCCGGGATTGTCTGTACTATCGCAGCAATCTCTTGACTCACTTCCGAGAGAACATCTAAATCCGGCCCCATCACTTTGATGCCTACAGGGGTTTTTATTCCCGTTGAAAGCATATCAATACGAGTCTTAATGGGCATCGTCCAAGCATTTGTTAATCCAGGAAAGTTGATCGCATCATCAAGATCACGGATCAGGTCATCAAGTGTCATTCCTTCGCGCCATTGATCCTCAGGTTTTAGAGTAATAATAGTTTCAAACATCGATAACGGAGCAGGATCCGTTGCCGTTTCTGCGCGCCCAGCTTTACCTGTTACGGATTCTACCTCTGGAAAACTTTTTATAATCCGATCAGTTTGTTGGAGAACTTCTTTCGCTTTGGTAATACTGATACCAGGGTCTGTTGTCGGCATATAAAGAAGATCTCCCTCATTCAATGGTGGCATGAATTCACTACCGAGTTTTCCAAGTGGGTATATTGTAGCCCCTATAATCATAAGTGCAATTACTATGGTTAACCACTTTAATTGGAGAACTCCCTGTATGATTGGCTGATAAGCACCTATCAATAGACGATTGATAGGGTTTTTCTTTTCTGGTAGAATTCTGCCACGCACAAAATAACCCATCAAAACTGGGACAATCGTTATTGATAAAAGCGCAGATGCCGCCATTACATATGTCTTGGTGAACGCTAGAGGTTTAAAGAGTCGCCCTTCCTGCTCCTGAAGCGTAAATACCGGCAAAAATGAAAGGGTGATAATCAACAATGAATAAAAGAGTGCAGGGCCAACTTCCTTAGTGGCATCTAAAACAATTTTCCAGTGATCTTTCTTTCCAGCATCTCGCTCAAGATGTTTATGAGTATTTTCCACCATTACAATTGCTGCATCCACCATTGCTCCTATTGCAATTGCAATTCCACTGAGAGACATAATATTTGCGTTGAGTCCTTGGATATTCATCACTAAAAAAGCGATAAGAATGCCGATTGGTAGCGTAATGATAATGACTAAAGCACTTCGTACATGTAGTAAAAACAACATAATCACCAATGCGACGATCATGCTTTCTTCTCGCAGTTTCTCTTTCAGGTTATTGATTCCACGCTTGATCAAACCACTTCGATCATAGGCTGTCTCTATCGTCACCCCTGCGGGCAGTCCTTTTTTTAGTTCATCCAGTTTTTCCTTGACAGCATTGATTGTTTTCAGTGCGTTTTCTCCATAACGCATTACTACAATTCCACTAACGGTTTCTCCTTCACCATTAGAGTCAACAAGTCCTCTTCTGAGTTCAGGGCCCATATGTACATGAGCAATATTTTGAATCAGAATTGGAGTTCCATTTTCATCAACTCCTATAGGCGTATTTTCTATATCCTCTATGGATTGAATATAGCCAAGTCCACGAACCATAAATTCGGTTTCACTCATCTCAATCAGACGGCCACCCGCGTCACTGTTACTGCGTTGCAAAGCACTTCGAACCGTAGACAATGATATATTATAGGCAATCAGCTTATTTGGATCTACCTCTACTTGGTATTGCTTTACATATCCCCCAACCGAGGCGACTTCGGAGACTCCAGGCACGCTCATGAGCTCATAGCGAAGAAACCAATCTTGAATGGAACGTAGCTGCTGGAGATCGTGATTGTGGTCACTTTTGAGATTGTATTGAAAGACCCACCCCACGCCAGTGGCATCTGGCCCTAATCTAGGAGTTGAGCCGCTTGGAAGTCGATCGGATACATAGTTCAAATACTCCAAGACACGGCTTCTTGCCCAATACAAATCAGTTCCTTCTTCAAAGATGATATAAACGAATGATGACCCAAAAAACGAATATCCACGTACAACCTTTGCATGCGGTACGGCTAGCATGGCGGTCGTTAGCGGATAGGTAATCTGATCTTCAACAACTTGAGGTGCTTGACCCGGATACTCGGTATAAACAATGACCTGAATATCGCTCAAATCAGGAATGGCATCTACGGGTGTCCGAAGTAATGCGTTCACTCCAGCTGCAGTGATTAACAGCGTCAGTAAAATGATCAAGAATCGGTTCCTTACCGATACCTCAATGATTTTTTCTAAAATCATAACTGATTAATTCTCTGGATTATTCGACTATGAAGCCATAAGATCTCCATACTGCGTTGCCTATTGATGCATATGCTCAGAATGATCAAGCATATTAGTTGACGATTCTGACTCAGTCGCATCCGAAGGTGGAGCTGTTTGTCCATGAAGCATTTTTTGAATGGTTTCTTGTAAGCGACTCTCGCTGTCTAGCATAAACTGGGCAGATATAACAATCTCTTCACCTCCCTGTAATCCTTGTAGAACTCGGATATAATTATTGTTTAGACCACCTTCCTCGCCAGTGATGATTTCCCGAGGCTCAAATCTACCCTCGCCTTGCACAAGAAATACTATCGCTCTTGCTCCTGAGCGAATGACGGCTTCCGAAGGCACAACAACTGCATCAGGAATGACTCTTCCCTCAAGTTGCACATTGGCATACATACCTGGTTTTAGATCAAGATTAGGATTTGAAAAAATCAACCGAACATGAACATCTCGCGCCCGCTCTCTCAAATAGGGGTAGATATAAGAAACAATCCCAGTGTATGTTTTCCCTGGAAGATAGGATAATTGCATTTCAACTCGTTGCCTATCGGTAATCCAAGGCACTTCGTTGTCATAAAAACTAGCATGCACCCATACCGTCCTTAAATCGGCAATACTAAACAAATCTTCACCCGCATCTACATATGCTCCTTCCATTGCATTTCTTTCTATTACGATACCAGTTGAGGGGGCTGTGAGTGTCAAAGTTTTTTTTACCTCACCAGTTTGCGCTAAGCGCTCAATTTCTGATTCAGGAATATCCCAGTATTCAAGGCGCTTACGCGTAGAAGCCAATAGCTCCTGAGCATCTTCTTTAATTGAAGCTACTGCAGTTTTAGACACTAATTCAAAATTCCTGAGTGCTAAAATATATTCTTGCTGAGTCGTAACTAATTCTGGAGAATAAATCTCTAAGAGTGGATCTCCTTGCTGAACTTGATCACCAACAAAATGGACTTCAAGATTTTCAATCCACCCGGAAATCTTCGTATTAACCAAATAAAGCGCTTCTTCATCATATTGCACTTCGCCGACAGTACGAATGGTGCGTGTCAAGTTCATACGCTGAGCCTCCCCGATCCGAACACCCATATTCTGTAAAGTGATAGGATCAATTGATACCGTGCTACTTGACTCATTTTGATTTTTATCCTCGTAGACAGGAATCAAATCCATGCCCATTTTTGACTTACCTGGGCTGTCATATATTTCGGTTGGATCCATGGGGGCCTGCCAGTAAAGGACTTGCCTCTGATCAGTGATTGGTAATTCTTGGGATTCTGTTTCGTTCGCTGTAATGCGTCCAAGCAAAAAAGCCAGCATTAGAACCATGACAAAAAGTAAGGGAATCCCCACCCGATTAATGTATTGATGCATGTTCATGAAAGTATCTATTCTGTAATGAGATCAATCAGAGAGTTGACACCGAGTGCTCGCTCTAATGATGCCGTGACCAATAGATATCTAGCAAACGCCTCATCGTATTTCATATGTAGAGAAAACAACATCCGCTCAGAGTCTAAAAGATCCATAAAATCAGTACCGCCTGTTGAATAAGAACTAAGAGTTGCTTGCAGCGCAATCTCCGCCTGAGGAATAAGGGCTTCGGTGAATAACTCTAACTGCTGAGATTCTTCTTTTAGTTGATGAATCAGATCTGTGATTTCGGTCGCAATAGCAATATAGAGAGCATCCTGACGCACTTGGATTTGATTTTGAAGCACACGTACCTCTTCAATGTGAGCTCGCCGTTTAGAACGTTGTAACGGTATTTCTATTGATGCACCAACCCCTATGGCATCTCTTCCCGTTACGGATGAAACACCCGTAGGAGCAATATCAAAATAGGTGATTCCAAACCGAAAATCAGGCATGAATTGCTTTTGTGCCAGCGCTAGCTGATCATCAGCGCGTTTTGCAGTTGTTTTCAATGCATCAACTTCAGGTCTTTGACTCGATCCTATCTCTATGAGTGTAGCTTTGTCAATATCAACTATAAAAGATGGTTCTATTGCAACTCTGGTATCAATTGATAGGGGGCGATTCGCCAAGCGAGACAGTATCTGCGTTGCTGTATACCCTTCGGCAGATAATTTAAGTTGGAGTTGAATCAGAGAGTTGATCTCCAATTGGATCTTCAAGATGGCTTGTTGAACACCAGTTCCGACCTCATAACGCTTCGTTGCAATTTCTTCAAAATTTTGGAGTCTTTTCCTAAATTCAATAATACGTGATTTTTGTTCTTGGATGCGATACAGCGTGAAATAAGCGTGTTTGACCTGAAGCAATAGATCGTCTGTCAACGCCTCTGCTTCAAAACTTTTTAGTTTGGCAGTTTGATCTGCGACAGATGACTGAAGTTTCAGCTTACCTGGATAAGGGATTTGTTGCTCTACACCCCATTGACTTCTCTGAGTGCCTCGTGCGGTTACGATCCCAACAGGCTGATATACAATTCTTATGGCTGGGTCAGGAAGTGCGATCTGTTGGCTCCGTAGAGCTAACGCATCAGCTTCAAGGTAAGATGCATGTATGACGGGATTATGCGTCCGTACTTCTACTAGCAGTTCATTAAGACTTAGCAGTGTGTCCGTCTGAGCATCAAGTAATGCCTGACCATAGAGCTGTGATGGTAATCCTATTAAGATCAATATGCTGAGCCAAACTGCTACAGCAAATTGTGTTGATTTCATTGTTTCTGATTGATAGTCTAATTGTGCAACAATAAGAGGTGCGATGAAAGCACCTCGTCAACGTGCATTTGAAGCCAATCAAATCAGAAAAATACAAAGAATAATCTGTCGATCTGTGAGGTTAGAATGAAGAGGATATTGTGATGAAGTGCAAGAGTTATCAAGCGTTGGGCTTGAAGTTTTCAGAGAGAAAAAATTCAGAGAATGTAACAATGGAATTTTATCCATTGTTACACTTGAAGATTGTCCTACATCTGTGACCATTTTGTTAGAATGGATCGCATGAATCGGGCAACATTGCGAGACATAATGTAGACACTGGTCAGATTGTGGGGAGGAAGTATCATGATCAGATGGACACGGATTGTCATCTCGAGAATCAGAGTGTGCCCCTGAAAAATCATCGTCCTCCGAGTGGTGAGAGTGAGGGTCTTCTAAAGAGCAAGGAGGTTGAAATAAAGGTCCGGTAGCACTGATTAACAAACTCAGGCTAACTAACACATATAACACCCTATGAGGGTAAAGCAGAGACATTGGTATGGTTCAACGAGGATCGATACCTTAGAAATGTGAGATCTGGAACTTCTTTATAGACCAAATTGAACGCCAATCCGATTCACAGCGCCAAATACGCCGAAGTTCGTGTAGGCATAGTCAAAGCCAAAATTGATATTGCCAAAGCCGTACTTCAGACCCGCACCCGCACTGAATCCTTGCTCTTCACTGACGGCCAACTGCTCAAACCCTCCACGAAGTGACACCATATTCATAAACGTGTACTCTAAACCAAACCGTACATGCTCTGAAAAATCTCGAGGACGCTGCGCATCCACATTTAACTGAATGCTATGCATATCTGGATTCATTGATGTCAAATCCACCAAGTTCATTGACATTCCAATCTGGAAGGTCAACGGTAATTCAAACCGTTCACGGACATAGGTCTGCTCCCCAGCAAAATTGCGCGCACTCATCCCAATCACCAAACTCTCAAACCCCGTCGCATACACAATCCCAAAGTCAAACGCAATCGCCTGTGCACTATAATCCTCGGTCGTCTCAATGACCCCCGAATCAAAGTCCTGAGACGTTGCAAATCCACTCCCTATATCCTGAATCACTAATTTCACATTAGCACCCGCCGAAAAACGATCCCCAAATGACCGCGCATAGCCTAACCCCACAGACATTGACGTTGGAGTGTATGTCCCATTCTCTACGAATCCATCATCATTATTGGCGCGAATCGTACGATTAAACTCGCCGTAATCAACAGACACAATTGATAAACCAAACACGCCAAAGTTTGTACTCATACTCGGGCGAAACGCTATACTCGCTTTGATGTAATCAATGTCCGCAATAAATGACATGACACCGCCCGATGCATGCATACGCCCCTCCATAAATCCCATGCTGCTCGGATTATAGAACATCGACGTAGAAGAACCCCGTAACTCAGCGGTCAGCGCTGAGCCGATTGCAGACGCACGAGGGTCCACCGACGCACTTAAAAACTTCATGCCCGTCTGCCCACGCTTATCGGTTTCTACCTCCGTATCAGGAGTCAAGCCAGCCTGACCATAAGACACGCTTGCACTGAACATCATCAGTGTGAGTATCGTCAGGATTGAAAAATGTATATGCTTTTTCATTTCTATGTATTTTTTTGGATACTATACTATGCAATATAGCTATCTGATGACTGTGAATTTTTGAATGGCTTCATCTCCTGTATCTTCGTCAGTGATCACAGCGATATAGATGCCACTCACAATCAACTGCCTTGAAGAGGTCGTGAGGTTCCAAAGTTCGTCTCCACTGCCATCGGTATGCTCAATGGTATGAATTAACTCTCCAATTTCCGAATAAATCCTGATCGTACAGTTGCCGGGGATATTGAAGAAAGCGACACGCTCTTCTTGGTTGAATCGTATACTAGAATCTGCCCCTAGATTGACTGGATTTGGAACGATTCGTGCATCGGCTACAGTTCCCGTAGCATCTGGGGCAGTTCCATAGGCAGGGCGCTTCAAGTTGACAGGTAAGTACGTCTGAGTGAGATAGCGCGAACTACGCAGTGCGGCTCCATTGGGCGTTCCTGTAATCGCATCGGGATCTACAGGTTGAGATTCTCCAATGGCTTGTACGTAGTAAAAATAATCTACACCACGGCTGAGATCCTTAGTATCTGCGTAGGACTCTGCATTCCCATCAACTGTTTCAATCAACTCATAGCCACAAATCTGCTGATTAGTTGATGCAGGATCAGCTGGATCAACTGGATTAGATCCATCAATATACTTTCTTGAAGAGAAATCTAAACAGGCTTCATAAATATTATCTACAAATTGAGAAGATCTATAGATCTGCCATGCTGTGCGGCTTGGCCCGCCAGGGGGATTAACCCATGTGACATCAACTTTATCTGGGCGTCCAAATACTCCAACATGTGTTGGAGCATGGGGAGCTTCAGGAATTGGATATGTCGTCATATTATTACTGGCCGCATACATGTTAATTCCCCGTTGAAATACTTGAAACATTGAATCTCGGGAGGTCACAACCCATTGATTTTTAGTCATTTCTTCTAGTCCATGACCGAATGTATCAATCATTCCATCGCCGTCGGTATCTCTCGGATTAGGGCTAAAATCAAAGGTGCCTTTCTGAATTCTTCCATCACCATTTGCGTCATATCGAATCATATCTGTACCTAATTTTCCTAATATGAAAGCACGACCAATTCTGATTTGGGCATCAAGAGAAAGCCCGCCAACGCCCTCAACCACCACAATGCGAATACTCTCCCCTGGTCCTATGTCATATGGACCATAAGCAGTCGTGGGAGAATAGCCACCCTCTCTTCCAGAGGAAGCATCATTTTTTGGTTCCCAAAAAATGCCATCGGGCTCAACTCGGTCAGCATAGTGTGGATACATTCTTGTAGATCCCCCAGAAAACCTATCAGGGTTTTCCCGTGTCCGGATGCCTAGTTCATAATAATCTTCCCATGGTTTACCAGGCGTGGTTAATTCCTCATCTTGATCCATGAATCCTAGAGTGGAAGGTTGACATGTATCAAACGTTTCAGGTGTACAGCGAATATAATTCGGATCTGTGGTAGAGTTGTCTGCATGGATTGTCGCTCTACCCACGTAAGATGAACCCGCCAATCGCCCTAGTGTATCGCCAGCCGCGACAACCCAATCGCAACAACCTGGTTTGGTAATCGGCCCTCCAAATTGATCATAATCGCCCTGCGTTGCTGGATCAATCCCAACCCATACATACTGGGCAGTAAAGGACACGGGGTATTCTACATGACCATCTCCAACGACATCAATCATATTAAACTTGCCCCAAGCCTGAGCTTCGTTGACAGCCCATGCTGCTTGTCCATTGCCCTTATATCGATGGATGCGAAAAAAATAGGTTTCATTGAGCGTCTGATTAGGTAGCTCTATGTCTGAATCTCCATCGGTATTGCCCGTATTGGTATATTGATATTCAATGATATTATAGTCATCATGGAATTGGTTTACATAAGCATGCGCTCTGCGATCAACGGTCACTCCGATATAAGTATTGTGAATATTGTGAATCATCCGATCGGATGCAAGATTCGGATTCACCTCATCTAAGACGACTAAATGCCTGAATGTCTGAGATCCATCAACTTCTACAACGGTATTTTCGGTCCTACCGATGACAGCATTCTGAATTGGGAAGGTGAACGCGTCACCTGGATCACTTGGGCCGATTCTGGAAACATAATAGGGAAACTGATTTCCATCTGGATCAGTCCAATTTTTAGCACCGATCCAAAATGCTTTCTGAGAGTGGTGGCCCTGACCTTGGAAGATTCCAGGCCATCTCAACCCGTCCTCTGCATCATGGAGAGCACCAGAATTGACATAATAATTATGAAGAGTACCAATATCCAGCCATTGAACTGTAAACTGAGCAATCACAGAACTCGGTCCAATGAGTAACAATATTAGGATAACCGGAAACGCTTTGATGTTGAAATGTTTATTCATGAGTTTTTTCAATTATAGTCATGGGCACCGTCACTCATAACGAATGAAAACGGACTAGTTTATGCTATAAGGTTATTCGAATCCCTAATGTAATTCTGCGATTATTGAGAAATGTATTAAATCGCATGTTCGGCATATCAATATATGCCTTATCGCTGAGTGCTTGTTCAACTTCATCTGCAGGAACCTCTTGCCAACTTCCGTCTCTCCAGCGAGAGTAGGTCTGTGTATCTGCAGCCCAGTACCAAGCAAATTCGTCTGGTTGTGCCACATCGTCAATTGAAGCGAATGCTCTCATTGGCTGATAGGCAATATCAGGATGGCGGAATACCCCAGGTTGATCATTTCCAGGAATCCAGATATATGGTAGTGATCCACTGGAAGCTTTCTCTGGATAGGATAAAGTCTCATCCACACGATTTGTTTGATCAAAAATATCTTCTGGAAGGTGTAGCGACCACATGTAACGGTTAAAATCAAACCCATCATCAGCTCTGAAACCCGTCACACGGTATAAATGACGGCGATTAAATAAATTAGAGACATCTAAGAAGACTTGGGCACCGCCTATACGGGTATTGATATGCTTCGTGAAGCGAAGATCAAAATTAACGTAGCTACGCCAATTGACGTTTTCCTGCAATTCCGACGGTACTCCGCCTCCCCCAGCCCAACGCCACTGTTGTCCCTTTCTCCATTCTCCTAAAAGGCTGATGCGCCAATCTCCCAATAATGCTCCATTTAGGACTGAAGAACCAAAATCACGGGGCGTGAGCACAAGTAAATTTCCACGAACAAAGGGTTCAGCAATAGGAGTTGACTGGCGAAAATCAGTTGATCCAAGTAAATAATTCTGTTGTTGAAATGTATTTTCGTTAAACTCACTGTAGCCAAAACTCCCCCATTTTCTTTGGAGATACGTGTAATTAATAAAACCACGTATCCACTTACCACGTAACTTATTCAAAGTGATTTCAGCACCACGGACATCTGCATAATTCCAGGGCTGTTTGAGTCGATAATTTACCACACCTCCGAGCCCATTGTAGGTGACATCACGAGACTGATTGCTAATGTCACGATAGAAACCGCTAATTCTCAGGAGGTACTGATCAAATAAATTTTGATCAAATCCTAACTCATAGGCGACAGTTTTTGGCATTGGATGCTCAGGGTTTCCTAAGATATCAATTCCACCACTACGTGACTGTCGAACTCCAAAAATATTGAAGGGATCAAGCATCTGGCGGAAATGGCCATAGTTAAAATATATCTTACTCTGCTGAGTAATCGGGAACGAGACACCTAATCGAGGACTGACAAACATCTGAATCGGAGGGCTTTCCTTTTCTAAAAGTGCATCAAGATCATCTACACGTCTACGATAGGCCTGATCAAACGGGTTATCAGAAACCCACCAATCGGTGTTGACATCAAAGAAATCTAAACGCACGCCCAAATTCGCAATCATCCCTTGGAATTCTAATTTTCCCTGCGCGTAAGCAGCCCCTTGAATGGGTTGACGATCATATGGATAATCTTCCTGAGGTTCTGGGCCTACCTGAGCGAGGTTGACGCGTTTATAGTTGAGTTGGAAATCACTAACGATCAGTTCAGCACCTGTCTTGATCTGTAGAACTCTATTGATTTGACTCGTTAGGTCAAATCGTCCAGTAAAGACACTCACATCTGAGGTGTCTCGGGATTTGACCCAATGACCTCCAATCGTTACATTTGATGCCCTTAAATTTCCTGACTGACCTAAAAACCCAAACGGTTCATCTCCAACACAATATGGAATGGTCTCTCCGTCACCATTGAGATCAGAGCTCCCGCCAAAACAAGTTAATTGATCTCTATTTTGTTTCCCGTCTGTTGTAATTACGCCATCTTTTGTATAAGCAACTGAGGTAAATTGACTTCCATTGATTGAGGATCCATCACGCAGATTGGGGAGATGTGTCCGATATTTTGAAGAAATATTTTGGAGAGTGACTTCATAAAATGTGTTTTGATTGAGCGTATGTGTTAAGGATCCACCTATCATTGTATGATCAATATCTGCAAGAGCAAATGCTCCATCAGAGTATAGAACTCCTCCGTATCGTTCATCAGCATCTAAGATTTTTGCCCCTGATCCCCACCACGGATAGGCAGGAATATTACCGCCGTACATCTGAAGATTAGGGATTTCCTGATTCGCGTTCATTCCACGCTCTACTCCACGCATGGCGCGGAGACTGACTTTGATCCCTCTAGCAATATCGGAAACAATCTTCGCCTGAAAGGTCTGATTGGTATATATGTCGCGAGACTGCGGAATAATGTAAGCAGTTTGATTTCCGCGATACGATGCAGAAAAGCGTAGATCTCCTAACTTGCTACTCAATCCAGAAACCAAAGGCCCTGCGACTGTCACATCCACTTCATAATCGGGTTTATCAACTTTATTATCTTTCCGATGGGTGTGCTTAAAGTAATCCTGCATATCCTGAGGAGTGACATCAAATTTATTATCACCGGTTCTAAGATTTTCTGCCAGTGCATTCCACCCTCCCTCAAAAAAGGCGTATTGATTACGCGTGTAAGGGTCCCATCCCTGGTGGCCAATTTCTTCATTAGGGCTTGTTCCATTCATGGCAACATCTGGGTCCAGAAACGGACGAATGAACCAACTATCACAATCACCGACAACAGCAATATTGTTTTGCTTCTCCTGTTGATATAATCCCGCGCAATCATCTAAGGAAGTACCACCTAATGCTTCAAATGCCTTAGGTTGCGGTGGTACATGGCGATATAGGGCATCTACGGTGTAACGCGTCCTTGAGGGATCTTTGGTCGTTACATTAACGACTCCGCTCCGAACATTACCATACTCGGCATTAAAACCACCAGTTTGAACTTGCACTTCCTCTATGGCAGTGTAGCTGATATTTGAAAATGGGCCGTTATTTCGGCCAGTTCTAAGGTTCATGCCATCTACTACGAATGCAATCTGATCAGATCCACCTCCCCGAATACTGAGACCGGGCTCAATTCCCGCCTGCAAGTCGAGTACTTCAACAATGCTTGCAACGGGGAGATCTTCAAATGCTTCGGAGTTCAGACTTGCAACATTAGCAGAAACATCTAACTGTACTATGGGGCGCTCACTGGTCACCACGATTTCTTCCATCCCAACGGCATCTTCAGCTAACTGAATATCTTTGGTGGTCGTCAGTCCAGTAGATACCCGAACACCTTCTACACGCTGTGTGACATAACCAACAAATGAGACGATTAATGTGTAGGTTCCAGGGCGAACATTATTAATGAAAAAATAACCATCTACCTGTGTCGCGGTTCCTTGAGTTGTACCTTCAATCACGACGCTGGCTCCGGGAACCGTCTCTCCAGTGGTAGCATCCGAGATGACACCGTCGATTTTACCCTGTTGGGCCAAAGCCACTGGTACGATGACAATAAATAAACCCAAAAAACTCAGTAACTGTTTGAAATTCATGATTGCGTCCTATTTAATATTGTTTCATGAAAGTAATGGGGGAGATGAAATTTTCGCAGTTTTAGCCATTTTAATATATTTTATATATAGGGTTGGAAAGAGTGCGCTCCCAAAGGTAATATAACAATTCTTCAGAATAAATGCAATATCATAGACATTTCTCTGAAATTATTTGGGGACTTCCATTTTTTAAGTGGGTTGAAGCAAGGAAAAGGAGTTAGACGATA
>JAPOTS010000008.1 GCA_026709065.1 Bacteroidota bacterium | reverse complement strand
TATGGGTAACCCCTTTAATCCATTATCTAATGCCGGAGAGATAACCTCAGTAGATGATGGATAATGGATGGACATACACACGCAAATTTGGGGATGAGTTCATCTTATGTTCAGTACCAGTACTTTGTGTTTTAACTGGCAGAATCTGCTCAAAATCACCTCTGCCTTAATACGATTCTACCATTAAAGGCTTCGTTCGGCAACGGATGAAAATCCTACAGGTAGGATACTCTACCAAAACGAAAATAGAATATTTATGATTCATAGATGTTTTTATCAAGAATCATTTCCGCGATCACACAGCAATAGTTAAAGTAGCTCCCGAAGAAGGAACTGCGTTGATTTTGTCAAACAATGCATCCATTTTCTGAATGTTTTGCTGTGTTTCTTTGAGTGAAGACCGAATGGTTGGCACTGCACGCATCTGATGATGAACTCTTTGGGCGAATAATTTTCGGATCGTCACAATACGATGTTTGGTGAAAAACAGTGCCTGAGCGAGGGACAGATCTTAGCAGAATTCGGTCAAGTGCAGGCCTCTGACATTAAGATCGGGGGACTGATGCAGAATATCTGCTTCCTTCTAAGCCAGAAAAGGAAGCCATTCAACTCTACAAGGCTGTGGGGCAACAACTTCCCCGACAGACGGTCCACTTAAAGGAGGGAACGCTCCTGAACCGTTCCTCCCAAATACAGAGATCCTTGAAAATTCTTCCCAAATGAGGCGGATGTAATGTTCAGTTTTTCCAGAAATCTTATATTTAATGCGCCTTGGTAAATGAAACCGCCGAACTCAAGGTATTGGGCGTGTGTCTTCTGCTGAAATATCCCTGAATATGACCAAAGATCAAATTCAACGCGCTTTGATTGATGCCATAGAAAGTGGTTATGCCAGAGACTATCAAATCCTTATTCAGCGTTATTTTGAACTCCTTGAGCGCGAGTAGTAAAATGGTTTCTGTACCGGGCAATGATGTAATACATTCCATCCCGAATTGGTCTGGGAATCATCAGAAAAATTTTAGAAAGGATTTTCCATATCCCGCCCACATGCCCCATAGCCCGCAATGCTGCGGTTGATGCTTTCCATGTTCCTTCTTCATCTTTCAAAATCACATGAGATGCCCCTTTGGGTAGGGTTGTATAATTGAATTGATCATGTTGATCATTTCGACGCAACCACTGCATTGACGATTCACAGAATCTACAATTCCCATCATAGCAGATTTCTACTTTCTTTTCCATTAAGTTTCTCAACGATGAATGAACTGATACGACTTTTTCTCAAATTAGGTTTTATTGGTTTTGGGGGCCCGGCTGCTGTCATCGCAATGATTGACGATGAAGTCGTCTCTCGACGCAAATGGTTAACCCGTGAGCATTTTCTTGATTTGGTGGGAGCGACCAACTTAATTCCAGGTCCGAACTCGACCGAAATGGCCATGCATGTAGGCTATGAGCGTGAGGGTATCAAGGGAATGATCGTCGCTGGCCTTTGCTTTATCATTCCTGCTGCACTCATGACAGGTACCCTTGGGTGGTTGTACGCTCAATACGGTCAGGTGCCTGAGGTTGAACCCTTCTTCAGAGGTATTAAGCCAGCAGTGCTCGCAATCATTTTGGGCGCGCTATGGCGCTTAGGAAAATCAGCCGTTAAAGCATGGTCCTTAGTCCCGATTGGCGTTTCGGTAGTGATTGCGTTACTGCTTGGGATCAATGAGGTCATCGCAATGCTCGGTGGAGGTGTTTTGGGTTTGAGTGCTCTTTATTATTGGCGACGGAGACTGTCAGCGGTGGCTGCAATCATTCCGTTTGTTCTTGGCTTATTACAAACTCCAAAAGTTGAATATAGTATCTGGACCCTTGGATGGTTTTTTCTTAAAGTCGGTGCAGTTCTGTATGGAAGCGGATATGTTCTGATCGCCTTTTTAGAGGGAGGGCTAGTTCAAACGTATGGGTGGTTGACCCAACAGCAACTTCTTGATGCAATTGCGATCGGGCAATTTACTCCTGGACCTGTGCTCACCACAGCTACATTCATTGGCGTATTTTTAGGAGGATGGCAAGGTGGGTTAATTGCCACAGTAGCTATTTTCTTGCCTTCGTTTGTGTTTGTCAGCATTCTGAACCCCCTGATTCCCCGCCTACGTCAATCAGCGTTGATGGGCGCATTTCTTGATGCAATCAATGTCAGCGCGGTTGCCCTGATGCTTGTTGTCACGATTCGTTTAGGCATCAATATTTTAACCGACTGGGCCCCCATCACCATATTTCTATTTGCAGCAATTGCAAGCCTTCGGTTTAAGGTTAATGCGTTGTGGTTGGTATTGGGTGGTGCCGTGCTTGGATTACTGCTTATTTAATGATTGTTCACCCCCTGAACCTCAGTCTTTCAGATTGTATGTAATTGCCGTGTTTGTAGATAGACTATAAGTCATGGCTTCTTTTCTTTGTGGGCACTTAGCGGAGTTCACCTGACCGAACAAGCTTATCACAAATATCCTGATATACCATTTCTAAATTGATTTCTCTTTGCACTAATTCTGGGGAGAGACCAAGGCTTTTCACGCCCCAATTTGCAAGTTCCACGGCTGAGCCAAACTCCGACGTTAATTGGACGACTGGAATAGCACGTTGATGCTCCTGCATTTTTGAATGTGTTTTGATTCTATAATCCATCAATATAAACAACCCACGGTCATTTTTGCGGCGAATTAGACGGCCGAATCCTTGACGGAGTGAACGGTGGGTATTTCCATTATACCATTTCCAGAATCGGTCATCATTCCATCGGTCTTCACGTTCTAACACCATCGCCTTAGTCCGGGGCTCATTTGGTAACCGAATAATAATCAACTGGCTAAGAGTATTACCTGGAAAGTCGGCTCCCGACCAAAAGCGCTTCGTGCCGAATAAAACACTCTGTTCCATATCTGCAAAGGTTTCAATCTTCGCCTCACTGCTTCCTGATTGATCCTGAATGAGTAAGGGTATTTGATAGTCATCCAATATAGGTTCAATCTTGCTATGCATCTTCTTCATGTCTCCCCAACTACGAAAGAGAACTAACGTCCGCCCCTCCATAGCGACTGCTAATAGTGCAATGGTTTCCATCACCTTATGATTAAATTCTTCGGGAGAATAGTGGACAAATTCAGGAATGAATGGAGTGAACGCTACATTGACCTGAGAATCATAAGAAAAAGGAGAGTCTATTTTTATTTTTCCAGTAAATGGTGGAGTTGGAGCATATTCATCGAATAATTCAAGCTCAAATAGTTCGGTGCTTTCATATACAAATACAGTCGCAGATGTAAAAATGGCGGATTGATAATTTCGTGTTACATTATTCACATGAGCACCAATGTTGAAGGGTATTTTATTGAGACTCCATTTATAATTTTTCTGATTCATTGTTATGAGATACTCTGTACAGTCCCTTTGTTCAATTTGTTCAATGATTGCCCTTACCAGATCATTGATCATTTTGGCTTCATCTATGTAGCTCTTCAGGCGATCAACAAAACGAGATTGCAACGAACGGATCGACAAACAATATTGCAAGATTGTCCCAAGACATGTTTCAATATTTACCATCTCCATGGATATTTCTTCCAAAGCCGATACTATCGTCTCCTGTATTGTGTCGTGCAAATCTCTCCATCTCTTTTCATCTTTATCTGGCTCAGCAAAAGTCATACTCATCAGACTTTGATTCACTGCCTGGCATGCACGTTCAATCCAGTTGAGTATGTCCCGACAGTCGATGATCTCATTCACAGCATGACACGCACGTTCAATCCCTTGTAATTTTTCTGTGTACTGAGGAAAGGACTGTAATTTTTCTATTCTTTCCTTGAAAACACCCACGAAACCTCTGCGCCCCTTTGTACCCGCAATTCTTCGTATAAAATCTCTGATATCCTCTGATTTTAGCGTCTCAGTCAATGCACTTCTCAGATTATCTGGGAATTGATCAGCCTCATCAATGATGCATACAGATGCACGCTCCTGAATATCAGCATCAAGCCTTTCTAATTTATGGTGATTTGTAATCACTATATGAGCCTCTTGTGCCTTTCGTAATGCCTGTGGGTAGATACAAGACATTCCCTTATGGCATTCGCCTGTCTTACACTTATTTTCAGCATCTAATGGATAAATCTTTGCAATTTCGGGATACTTACTATAGAATTCAGCTGTACTATCCCATCGTCCTCCTTTGCGCGATAGTATTAGAAACACATACAGCCAGCCAAGTCGACCACGGTTTGGTACCATTGTTTCCAACTCCAAATTTTGGTGATCCAACAACTTGATCTGTATACCCGCCTGCTGACTTGCGATGAGTATTTTGATGTCACCCTTCGGCTCAGAGTCTAATTGTATATAGTAGGATGCTGTCTGACCTTTGCTAATAGAAAGTTTATCCAATTGGTATCCATCTTCATCCTGAAAACTCAACATCAAGTTATTCCCTTCATTCCCGTAGACCCTTGACTGATTAGCTTGATTCTCCTCAACCACAGCGAGTGCTAACTGTCCAATCATTTCATTGCCTTCAAACACCGTGTGATTGATTACAAGTGCTCTTTTGTTTGGTGACACGAACGGATCTATCATCCACGCTTGTAATTTTAGGCGTTGCGTCCAATTAGTCTTTTTAATGACGTAAGACATATCACGATTTAAATCTTTAAAAAGATCCACTACTGCCGTCACACATAGATAATTGTTCTTGCCTTTCAGAATCGCAATCTTTAAGTCTTGATACAGAGAGTTCCTAGGACCTGTAATTGTTCGCCATTCTTTGGTCACAATCTGATCGGTCAGATTATTTGTAGCCGTAGACACGATGACCTGCCTTTTTTCATTGATGCGAACATGCTCACATGCAGGTATCAAATACCCTAATGTTTTTCCAGTCCCGGTTCCAGCCTCCACAGCATAGGTACCACCAATGTTAATTACATCTCTAATACATTCGGCATATTTTTTCTGTTGAGGTCGGTCTTCAAATTTATTCCTGTCAGACAATAATTCAATCGCGAGATCAAAGAATTCGTCTTGAATTGAGATCGTATCCAAATGAAATTCTTCACCCAATTCCTGAATAAACCGTAATTCTCTCTTTAACAAACCAAATGTATCCCGATCCTCTGGTGCAGCTTCGAGCCATACTGGAACTTGTTCATTTAGTGCTCCAAATGATTCGCGTAATCTCTTTGATTTTTTCCGAATTAGCTCAATCATCTCAATACATTTACTGGATGAAAAATCCATAGAATTGCGACCATCATGCCTACTGGTAAAACGGTCAGAGGCATCTACAACCTTTCTTAAACACAGTTGAATTTCTAATGCAGTTTCTTGACCATCACCGACGAGTTTTTCTTGAAAATTTTCATCATCGCTATTAATTGCTTCCAAGAGCAAGCCAGAAAATTTGAATAAATGCACTTCAAACTCCCTAAGCAATGATTCTATTTTTTCAACGTACTCAAGGATTGGGGTTGATTCCTCCTCATCATTCAATTCCCCGATGTAATATCTTAATATCTTTAATGCCCTCTTAGCAATATGCTTTGATTGAATTTGATGAAGTGCATCCCTCATTATTTGGGATTCATCATGAGGCTTCCGTTTGTCCATAACCAAATCAGCTGGCTCCCAACTCAAGACAAAATTTTTCAACATGTCTCTTGTCATTAATTCTGGAGTATCGTATATAGCCTCTGAAATTTGAGCAACATCCCACTGAAAATTATGGGCCTCGGTCGCAACGCAGTAAAGACTATAAAAGCCCCGATCAATATCTCCCAATGATAAAGCCCAATGAAGAAGATTGTAAATTGGATACTCGTGACGATTGCCTTGAATCCTTTTCCTCACAAGGATGGCTTGAAGAATATTATCCAACATTCTTATCATTCCGCCGAGGAATTGGTATATCTTTGGAGCTTTTTGTTGTTGAGATGTAAGGTTCGCATGGGAAATAATCTTGGAGTCTGAGTATAGCGGCTGGCACTCTGGAAGAAAAAACTTGTATTTCTCTACTAAGGGCTCGCGAAAAAATAACTTATCCAATTAGAAGTTCTTCATAGTCTCGTTTTTCATCGGGTGGATACGGTTTTAGGGTGTAATTC
>JAPOTS010000005.1 GCA_026709065.1 Bacteroidota bacterium | reverse complement strand
AATCCCCCTCATTTGAGGTCATTTAGAGAGGTTGGAAAGCACGAAAATTCGTCGAAGGAAGAGGTATGTCCATGCGATATGAATCACGATAAAAAAGGGCTTTAAACAACAAAAATAGGCGGAGATACTCCAATTTTGATAGAGATAACCAAAAATCCCATAACTTTAACACTACTTTGAGCTACATCTCAAAAAATTATGGCAGATCATGGAACTTTGAGGAATGTTACCGTGCTCATCAATATTCTGGGTTTAAAAACACAACTAATTTGAGTAATTACTTGGCCAAACTACCAACTTGCGGAGAAACAATTCCGTCTGTTGAGATATCATGTTATCTATTTATGGAAATACACAATTTGAATCATTAATGCATCCATCCATAGTAAATATGTGATAAGGCAAGAAATTAAAGTAGTTCAGATTTTGTCTCATTACATTGATAAATTAAACCTCTCGTCACGACCTATTTTTCATTGGATTGTATTGATCATTATACCTTACTTAACTTATCATCTTATGTCTAATGCATTCGGTTAAATTGGCATTAAATGCCATGGCAACGCGATTTGAGCTCGTACTTCATGGCGATGACCCCGTTTTCCTGAGAGCAGCCGGGCAAGAAGCACTTGCCGAAATCAAACGACTACATCAACGCTTGAGTTTTTATGATCCAAGTAGCTCAATCAGTCATATTAACAGAACTGCATATAAATACCCTGTTAAAATCAATCCGAACTTATTTTCTCTATTAACATTATCTAAGGATCTCTACCAACTCACTCACGGCGCATTTGATGTCACAATAGGCCCACTGATGAAAACATGGGGGTTTGTTCAAGGATCAGGAGCCTGGCCAACTGAATCTGACCGTATAGAAGCCTTAGATAAAACTGGGATGAATAAAGTTATTCTTGATGATGATACATGTACGGTGGCCTTTCAACGAGATGGGATGGCTATTGATTTAGGTGCAATCGGAAAAGGCTATGCCATAGAAGAGGCGACGAAGATACTCCACGAATGTGGAATCACCTCAGCCCTGCTCCACGGAGGGACAAGTACAATGACTGCCATAGGAACTCCATCACAAGATGATGACGGTTGGTCCATTGGGGTGGTAGATCCCTTGGATCATTCAAACGTATTAACCTCCGTGACGCTCAATGATGAGGCTTTCTCAGTTTCTGCCCCACATGGTAAAGCATTTAAGGAAGATAATCAGATCTTGGGGCATATCATTGATCCTCGATTGGGCTATCCCGTACAAAGTGCAAACCTCTCTGCAGTATCATATTCGTCTGCAACGGTCTGTGACGCGCTCTCAACCGCATTTCTGGTTTTAGAGCCAGATGAAATTTCAAAGATTGCACAAAATTTCAACAAAATCCGTATTCTTGGGATCTATCCGCGTGAGAATGAACAAAACTATGTTGAAATTGGTTTTCCGTCAATAAATCAATAAACTTTTATCATTATGAAAACAGTCAGTCGTAGGGCATTTTTAATGGGTGGTGCGTTAAGCGGGGCAGGTCTCGTGCGAGCTGCGAATATCAAAACGCGTTCATGGCCTAATTCTCGTGATGATGTTACGATCGGAATCATTGGCTACGGGCCACAGGGAAGGGAAATTACGGATACTTTATTGAGGGTTCCTGGTGCAAAGATTTCAGCAATCTGCGACACGTATGCTCCCATGCTTCGCCGCGCACAGCGTGATGTTCCAGAAGCGACACGCCATGAGGATTATCGTGAGATATTAGATGATCAAGACATTCAAGCCGTTATTGTTGCAACTCCAACACATCTGCATCGAGATATCGTCATCCATGCATTGGAAGCCGGTAAAAATGTCTACTGTGAGGCTCCCATGGCATCATCCATTGATGATGCTAAATTAATTGCACGAGCTGCTCGGGATGCGTCCAATCAGATTTTTCAAGTCGGACAGATTTATCGCTCAAACCCACAGCACCGATCTGTATTTCAATTTATGAGAAGTGGAGCCATCGGCAAACCAGCCATGGCTCGCGGACAGTGGCATGCCAAAAACAGTTGGAGGCGTGCCTCCCCAAGTTCTGAACGCGTTCGTGAACTAAACTGGCGATTAGATCCCTCAGTGAGTACAGGATTAATCGGTGAAGCTGCCCTCCTTCAATTAGATGTCGCTTATTGGGTTTTGGGAGAGCTCCCCGTATCTGTTAATGGTTTCGGTCAAATCATGCTCTGGGATGATGGACGAGTCATTCCCGATACAGTTCAAACGATCTTTGAATTTCCCAGTGGGTTGCATTTAACTTTTAACGCAACACTTGCCAGTTCCTATGAGGATGCATATGAAGTGTATATGGGAGATAATAGCACGATTGTATTCCGTGATCGAGGTAAGGCTTGGATGTTCAAAGAAGTTGATTCTCTTATGCTTGGGTGGGAGGTCTATGCTCGAAAAGATCGTTTTTACAAAGAAACTGGCATCGCGCTACTTGCTAATGCAACACAATTAGATGCTCAGAATGCTGATCCAACAGTGGACGATCCCAATATAGAGACACCACTGTGGTATGCGTTGCAGGAATTTATGGACAATCATGCCTTCGGCCCCTACCCTCCCGCGGCTAACTGGGAGCGCGGCTTAGAAGCCGCTGCCATTGCGATTACGGCAAATGAATCCATTGTTGAGCGCACTCACAAAACCATTGACCCAGAATTATATACGCTGGGCTAACTGTTGCCTATGCTGACAGTTACCGAAAAAGTTCTCTTTGCATTAGTTCTACTTTTTTCACTCTACGGTACCAGTCTCGGCTTTTCCACCGTCTATAAGGTGATTCAACGGGGACGGGGGATTCCCCTGACCTTTGATTGGCAACGTTCAATTCAGGCCCTTGGTCGGTGGCTGATCATGGGAAGCATGTGGAAAACTCGCCCAGTGGTCACCGTGATCCACTCTTTTCTTGCCTGGGGCTTTGTTCTTTACCTACTGGTTAATGTTATTGATTTAGTCCGAGGTTATGTAGAGCTTCCAGATTTACTCCCACCATGGATTAGCCAGACCTATAGACTGAGTGTTGATATAGCAAGTGGTGCAGTATTACTTGCTATGATACTTCTGTTGGTGCGGCGTTTCATTTTCTCTGGTCGTACAGTCCTATCGCATCGTGAGAATATTCTAAGACTTAATGAAGCAAATCTTTCAATTTTTCATCTCACGGTATCAAGAGATTCATTCATTGTAGGTGTCTTTATTTTATTGCATGTAGGATTCCGACTATTGGGAGAATCAGTGGGTATTCAATTATCTGGTCCTGATCCATGGCAACCTATCGCTTCAGCTATTTCTCCATTATGGTTAGAAATAACCACAGAGACATTGACTTTATGGCATCACCTCTGTTGGTGGGGTGCTCTGGGGCTTATCCTTGTGTTTGCTCCTTACTTTCCCTATACTAAACATTTGCACTTCATCATGGCGGGGTTTAATTTTGCAACGCAAATCCCACGAACCTCGCCTGGAGCACTTGATCCGATTAACTTTGAAGATGACCAACAGGAAGTCTTTGGTGCATTGAGATTTGAGGAGCTATCACAGTCAAGCATCATTGATACTTTTTCTTGTATCATGTGTAACCGCTGCCAAGATGTCTGTCCTGCCTATGAAACTGGAAAGGAATTATCCCCAGCCGCCCTGGAAATTAACAAGCGCTTTTATGTGAACGAACACTATTGTAGCATTGCATCTGGAAATCAATCTGAAGATCAGCTAACTGATTATGCCATTACTGAAGCTGCTGTTTGGGCCTGCACTGCATGCGGAGCTTGTACAGAAATCTGTCCTGTTGGGAACGCCCCGATGCAAGATATTTTGCAGATTAGGCGTGGACTAGTTCTGATGAGTGATCAGTACCCTGAATCACTTGAAGCCACCTATCAAGGCATGGAGCGCAATAGCAATCCTTGGAATATTAGTGCATCCCAACGCATGAGTTGGGCCGAGGGACTCCATGTTCCAACAATTGAAGAAAACCCGGATGCCGATCTTCTCTGGTGGATTGGATGTGCACCATCATTTGATCAGAGAGCTCAAAATATAGCTCGTGCTTTGTTGCAGATTCTACAGACTGCGAATGTTTCATTCGCAGTCTTGGGGAGCAAAGAATGTTGTACCGGAGATTCGGCCCGTAGAAGTGGTAACGAATATCTATTTTCTGAACTTGCAACCAATAATATTGCAACTCTCAATGAGGTACAGCCGAAACGAATCATGACGAGTTGTCCTCATTGTATGCATGTTCTTGGCAAGGAATATCCTTCTATGGGTGGACACTATCACGTCATTCACCATACTGAGTTACTATCTGAACTAGCTCAGCAACAACGCCTTCCTGTAGATATAAATAATGAGAATATCACCTTTCATGATCCATGTTATCTGGGCCGTCAGAACAATATAACTGAGGCACCTCGTTCGGTGATAAGTCATGTTGGTGGTACGCTGATGGAGATGCCTAGATCAAAGAATAATTCATTCTGCTGTGGAGCGGGCGGTGCCCAGATGTGGATGGATGAACCTACTCCACGCATCAATGATGCGCGCTATGAAGAAGCATCTGCGACTGGTGCTTCCACTGTTGCAACAGGATGCCCCTTTTGCCTAACGATGCTTAGTGATGCGGCCACGAGATCTGAATCAGAGGGACCAGTCATCAAAGACATTGCGGAAATCGTGGCAGAGCAGCTTCCAACTGACCCTGTTTCTTCTTGATCCAAAAACCCATTTAAATGTCACACGCTTATAAATTAATCGGATAGCACTGATCAACGGACTCAGATCTGAACTACATGCTCTTTTCAGTTGCCCTTAGAATGAATCTATGGTCTCTGGAGAAACGCATAAATTACAACAGATATAGACCCTTCATCCATAACACTCTCTCCACGTCGTGCTTTGAATCATTATCAAGTTAGCACATCTCTGGATGTTGTTGCACAACGAGGTAAACTGATACAACCCTTAGAAATTACAGCCAATGGACATATACTCCCCTTGCACATGTACATGATAAATAAGGGAATTATATACGTGAGGATTCTACCACTGGAATAGGATAAAAGGTAGGCTAAGGCCATTGGCTTTGATCTTGCTGAGCGACGGCACATGCCAAACTGGTTAGAAGCTCTACGTCACTTCATTTCTCAGGTAGAACAGGCCGGGTATTGGTCATGGTCAGCGGCATGATGGGTGGTAATACCCATCGCACCTTGAACGTGAAGGAGTTTCGCGGTTTTGCTCTGGCAGCCCCCTTTGCACCCCTGATCTTCATCAATGGCAAGGATTTCAAAGCCCACAGATGTTTATTCTGGCCCATGAACTAGCCCATCTGTGGCTGGGAGAAAGTGGTAATCAAATACCCAGACCGTGACTCAGCAGATGATCAAACCAAGTACTGGTGCAACGAGTGGCAGTGGAATTACTGATTCCGCTCAAACAACATTGTCCGATTTATAACCCAAAAATTGAGCTACCTGAAGAGTTGCAACACCTCGCCCACCAATTCTAGGTCAGCAGCTTGTTATCGTCCACCGTTTGTTTGATATAGGGGTGTTAAATCAGAAAACGCTTTGGGCGACCTGAGAACGATTTCTGCTAAGAAGAGCAGTGGTGGTAATTTCTATAATACCCTATCCTCCAGAACCGGAAAACGATTTTTAAAAGCACTTATAGCCAGTACGCTGGAGGGGAAAACCCAGTTTACAGATGCATTCAGGATGCTGGGCATCAAAAAACCGCTATATTCTATGAGCAGACCCGGCGTTTGGGATTGCACGATGAAATACTTGCTGGATAACAATGTCTTTATAGCGGCAAATAATCTTCACTACGGTCTGGATTTTTGCCAAGCGTTCTGGGAGAGGCTGATCATTAGCAATTCGCAACGGAATTTATTTAGCATTGCCTGAATGTCTGCGCGCGAATTCAGGATTGGATATTAATTCTCAAATTTTCTCCTATCAACTCCCGCATGGGTCCAGATGAGTATTGTAAACTTACGCTGCATCACTGGGTTACCGAACGCTCATAAAGTTTCCGACATAGACCGATGAAGACCTGTCATCCAAAGATGTGGCTTGGATCCGGAACAGATACGGGCCCGATGGTA
>JAPOTS010000112.1 GCA_026709065.1 Bacteroidota bacterium | reverse complement strand
AAGATCGGCGAGGAAGTGCATTCCGTGCTTCATTTTCAACCAGCATGCTTTGTGACCTTCAATATATGCGTAAAAAGTATGTAGATCCCAACAATAAAGAGGCGGGTACCTTGATGGGCACCCGCGCCCAATTTTCATGCTTAGATTCTATACGCTACTTATCTCATGCTTCCCCACCTAATCATTGATTATTGTTGGTCATCCATCAATTTAACCTTTGAAATCGACTGAATCCCTTGATCTGAATCTTCAGCCACTGAGTTTATTTTAACCATTCAATCGTTTGTGAGACTGTTGAATCATTCACTACGAAAATGAAGGAGATATCTGGTATATTTTTCTCATCAGATCGCAATTTTTTTGCAAGGTACCGAGTGAGTAAAACAAAAATTCATTGGTATAATGACTAGCAATCAATGGCTATATTCTATTGATTGATCATCCAGCCAAACGAAATATCCAATTCTATGTAGAGTCAATCTGAACATACAAGGCGTAAATCTGTAATTGCAATAAGAATTGATTTATGCGATATATAACTGGATGAAACAGATGATCATTGATTTATTATTATCGCCCCTTATTTCTTATCTCTGTTGCAGGAGTGCTGTACCGGGAGCGGGACTCGAACCCGCACGGCCTAGCGGCCAACGGATTTTAAGTCCGTTGCGTCTACCAATTCCGCCATCCCGGCAAGGAGTGTGTCTACTATTTTGAGGTAATTTACGTTCCTTATTTGATGACTAGATTCAAGAATAATTTGAGAAAATATGTTCAAGATGCTTCATTCAGATCTCATACCCCCTATTCTGGACAACTAAGGGCAGCAGTGGTTGTCTTTTCCAACGGAGATTGGATTTGTGGAGTTAAGGTTGAGAATGCCTGCTACCCTCTTGTTATCCCTGCTGTTACATCTGCTTTAGTCATTGCGAGTTCTATTGGTAGAAAAGATGTTGTTGCTGTGATCGTTAGCGGCAAAATCACCGAATCGGAAAGAGAATTCATCATGCAAACTGTGAGCCCTTCTCTTGATCAAATAGATTCAGATATCATTAGACAAAAAGGATATACCTTTGATGTAGAAGGCTCTCCCCTCATTGCGTCCAAAAAATTTCCTGAACATATAGATTCTACAACTGGCATCCGTTTAGCCCGAGAGGCCGCAACGTATGCTTATGTCCCAGAATCTGATTTTCCAGTTGGTGCGATTGCGGTAACAGATGACCATCAATATTTTCAAGGGGCAAATATTGAATGTAACGACTGGACAAAAATTATCTGCGCTGAACGTGTTGCATTAGCCTCTGCCATGAGTGCAGGAGCAACGAATATCAAACATATATTTGTTTCATGTCCAAAATCACCCAATGCCACTCCTTGTGGAGCATGTCGGCAGGTGATCCATGAAATAGCCCCAGAATCAACTATATGGATGGATCGTGGTGAAAATTTGAGCGAAAAATTTTATATTCACGATCTGCTTCCCCATGCTTTCGTATTATCACACTGAATGTTCATATCTCTCATACAATCATTCATCCTTATGACTCGTCAGTTAATCATCTTATTGATACTATGTACATTGTCATTAACGGCTTATTCTCAGCAAAAAGCTACCCCTGAAAAGATCAAATACTGGATTTTCTTGACCGACAAGTTAGATGCATCTGGAAAAGTCACTCAGGTTGAGGCTGCTCATTTAACGGATCAAGCTGTATCTCGTCGTGCACTTCGCGGCGAATCGCAGCATGCTCAGAGATTTATCTGGCAAGATGCACCAATCTCTCAAGTCTATGAGAATGATCTTGCAGAAAATGGATTTATGATTCAACAGCGAAGCAGGTGGCTCAATGCTGTCACACTCTATTTAAGTAAAGATGAGGTTGGGACAGTCACTAAGCTTCCTTATGTCAAAGAAATTCGCCCAATGGCACACTTGATACCCCAAGTGCTTCCGAATATTCCTGTTTCTCCTGTTATTCATGGTGTGCTCACTAAAAATTGTACGGGTTCAACTATATACGGCCGCTCTTGCACCCAACTTGATATCATGAATGCGATTCCTGTATTAGAGGATAATATCAATGGGCAGGGAGTGACTTTAGGATTCTTAGATACTGAATTTCATTATGGAGATACAGAACCATTTAGCCATCCGGTATTGAGGCATATCCGAGATAATGATCAATTTGGAGAAGTACGGAATTTCACTGAACATGATTCATCTAATCCTTGCGGAGCTGCTAATGATCATGGGATGTCAGTCGCCTCGGTTGCCGTAGGATACCTTGAAAATCAAATCATTGGACCTGGCT
Source organism: Bacteroidota bacterium (assembly GCA_026709065.1). Classification (GTDB taxonomy): domain Bacteria; phylum Bacteroidota; class Rhodothermia; order Rhodothermales; family Bin80; genus Bin80. Next base: position 4,158 of record JAPOTS010000112.1, on the reverse strand, counting down.
GGGGAGCGACGATTTATGGAGCTTCTACCGAATGTTATGGATATGAACGCAATATTGAAGAGGCAAATTTCGTTGTAGGGGTTGAATGGCTAGAGTCAAAGGGTGTAGATATTATTACGGCTTCATTAGGCTATTCTACGTTTGACGAAGGGCAAAGAAACTATACCCCTAGTGATCTTGATGGAGATACTGGACTGACCACTATTGCCATGGACTTAGCAACCCTAAGGGGTGTCGTCACCGTCACTAGCGCAGGAAACTATGGTCCAACACGGACTTCAATTACAACTCCTGCCGATGGTGACTCCGTCATTGCAGTCGGCGGAGTAACGCCCTTTAGAGGACCTTGGAGATCAAGTAGCCGTGGCCCAACTGCAGATAACAGAATCAAACCTGATGTTTCAGCACAGGGTTTCAGTGTAGCATTCGCGAGTAGTTTAACCAGCATTGGACGTGGTAACGGTACATCTTTTTCATCCCCTATGGTCGCTGGAGTGATTGCACAAATCCTTCAGGTCAATCCAGATCTGAAACCTCGAGATGTGTGGCAACTTCTTATCTCAACCGCAAGTCAAGCTACTTCCCCCGATAACACCTTGGGTTATGGAATTGTTAATGCTCACAAAGCGGTACAAGCTGCCAAGGATTTCTCTCTCAATCGGTCAAGCGAAGAATTACCTGTTCCTGATAGACTGATTATTCACTCTCCCTTCCCAAACCCCTTTAACAATATAGTTCATTTTACCATTGAGTCATTTGAGCCGATCGGGTATGCCCAACTCAAGATTTACGATGTATTAGGGCGCGAGGTGGGAACTGTTTATGAGGGACCTATCAGACCAGGAGGATTACCTGTGCAATTTGACGGATTTCATTTATCCCCTGGCATCTACGCCTATACATTGGAATTTGAGGGACGTACACAATCAGGAACCATTATACGTCTGTCTTACTGACTCTTAATGGTTACACTACAACACACTTCTTTGGTATACTAAAGCTCATTCACATTAATTCACTGTACCCATAGAATTCATTTTGAAAAGTCACGAATAATTTCCATCAAATCTTACATCCTTAATTTGCCGATCTGCAATCAAGGTCTACTACAAAACTCATTATTTTCACCTCTATAAGGTGTAACTCATAAATGTCTTCTTCCAAATTCTATCCTTTGGGTCCTATCCAAAATTTATTTCATTGATTTTCCATGTCTTCATTGAGTTGTTGGGTAGCTCATTGTTTATCTGTTTTGTATCATTTCCATTTGATTACCGCTTGCTTATCAGTTGATCCTAGCATTGATCAAAATGATTGACTTCGGAGTGAATGCATGGCCCTTACTTCTGTTAATTGTAGTATCAAGTTTATTAACTTGGTTTTCCTATCGTAACCCTATCCCTCAATTAGAGGGTTTTTACCAATGGTTACTTCCCCTTCTTCGCGGTCTATCTCTTTCATTATTACTAGTTTTGCTCTTTGAACCTGCGTTACACCGAAACTCAACACACACAAGCCTACCTCTACAGGCCGTGTTAATTGATGAGAGCCAGAGTACACATATTGACCAAATTCCTACCGAATTACCCCACATCAATGGAGAAACTCGCTTTTTTGGATTTGGAGGTATAACCCGTCCTCTTCAAAATCTTTCGGCCGCCAAAGATACCGCTCCGAGAACTGATATTGCTCATGCATTAGAGGAGATCAAACACTCATTACATGACCAAAACCTGCGGAGTGTTCTCCTCATTACCGATGGTCAGTACAATACAGGAAGCAATCCAATATATGTGGCTACCGATTATGGAATCCCAATCCATACTCTAATCACTGGTGATACCCTCCAAAAACCAGATCTAGCAATTGCTCGTACGATAACCAATCAAATCGGGTTTGTAGGACAAGAAATTCCACTGGATGTTACCTTACATCTGCAAGGGTATGATAATCAAACCGTCTCAACTAGCCTCATTGTAGAGGATTCCCTGATTAGTGTCCAGACACTCACGATTCTCGCTGGGGAATCTACTGTATCGTTACGCTTCATCCCACATAGGGCAGGATTATTTCAATATCGCTTATTTACATCGGAACTTGAAAATGAGCCCGTCACTGAAAATAATCGATTGACTTTCACAGTTCGTGTGCTTGAACGCCAGCAGACCATCTGCCTGATTGGTGCAGCTCCTCATCCCGACCTGACTGTGATTCTTAATATTTTGTCACATAATGAGAAGCGTGATGTTCTCAGCTATGTTCAGATGCAAAATGGACAATTTTACGAAGGAAACTTCATTGACTCAGCCAATGAATGCGATGCGATTATTCTTGTTGGTTACCCAGGAAATGAAGCGGACAATGGTTCAATCCGCACTATAGCAAATATTGCAGAATCTGGTACTCCATTACTTTTCATGCTGACTCGTCAGACCGATCTACAAAGGCTACAGACCATGTTTGGCCATGTGCTTCCTGCACAACCCATCGAAACATCTGTTCTTTATGATGAAGCACTGATAGAACTGACACAATCTGGTTTGAGAGATCCTATATTACCCATTCCAAGCTATTTATGGGATCGGTTGCCCCCGCTAATAACTACCACTGGACGATGGACAGTAAGTTCTGATAGTAGGACTCTTGCTCAGGCAAATCTCAGAGGAATTCCCACAAAGGAACCCTTACTTGTCATTCGAAGTCGAGGTGGTCATCGGAGCGCTATAATTCTGGGATCTGGTACCTGGAGATGGCATAATACAGGTGATGATTCTGAAGAAATTTCTAGTCTTTGGCCCACTATTGTTGATAATCTCATCCAATGGTTAACTACACCAGAAGATGATCGAACTGTGCGAATACAGCCTGATCGTGATGAATTTGATGGAAGTGAGCCGATCACATTTTCAGGGCAAGTATATGACGAGAGCCTTAATCCCGTCCCTGATGCAATTGTTACTTTAGACGTAACCGGTCCTGATGGAGCAACCTACCCTTACACGATGAACAATGTCGGCAATGGCCGGTTTGCCCTTCAAATTAGTGCTCTACCAGAGGGAGCGTACTCTTACTCTGCCCAGGCCATTCGGATGGGTGCCCCAACTGGGGAAGACTCTGGGGTGTTCACCATTGGATCCATCAATCTAGAATACCTCAACCTGTCAAGTAACGAAACTCTTCTGAGACAATTGTCGCATCAATCCGGCGGGCACTTCTTTACAGAAGCTTCACTCAATACTCTACCCGAAATTCTTTCAGCAGATACACTGTTTACTTCCTTAACCCAACGCCAGCGACTTGAAATCAATTTTCTACAAACTCCATGGTTACTCGCCCTAGTGATACTCTTATTAGGTCTTGAATGGATTCTGAGAAAAAGGAATGGACTTGCTTAGGGCTATAGAACCTTTCGTCGGATTAAACAGGTGCAACGAGCCATGAGGAAGATGGATTGTTCCCATTTTCGATCAAAGGACATACCGTGATAGAAGTATGAAGAGGTTTCATCGTTGACAACCCTATGTTGAAGACGGTATGGTTTGCCTTAATGAATTAGAATCACTGTATTTTATAGGGCTTCATGAGGATATGTTCTGCCATGAAGGTATCCGCATGAAGCCTGTCTACTAAAAGAAGTTTTTCAGCACTTTCTAACTCGTGGACTATGGATTGCTGTAATGCACCTTTTGAATCGCACCCTCGTCATCCTGCATGTGAAAGACAAAAAGGCTATCTTCGGGGCTATAATGGGGCATTCGGGTTGAACCCAGTAACCAACCCATGGGGATAGGCACCAGAATTCTCGGCATCTGAAAAATGCATGTAACCCCTGACTTGATAGCCAAAGTTATATAAGGGCATTGAAGAAAACCCATTGAGACTTCCATCAGTCGGACTCTTCAATAACTTCATTGCCGAGTGTTTCTGCCATGAAGGATAGATGTTTATCAATTGAATACATACAAGCTCCCTCTGCGTTTGGAAAAAGCCGTGCAGCATTGCAGTTGAATTGATTACATAAGTAGAACAGTTTTTGGGACTCACTTATTGGTACAGTAAGTTTTACAAGTAATGATTGATCGGATAGAAATTCCTCAAAACTTTTGGTTCTACTGCGTTTTCTGTGGAATTGATTAAATTTAGTCAAACTAACCTTTA
>JAPOTS010000014.1 GCA_026709065.1 Bacteroidota bacterium | reverse complement strand
TGAAGGATGTTGCGGTACTCATGAATATTATGGAATAGCATTACGGATACAACTACCTAAGTTTAGAATTTTCTTGATCATCTTTCAATGCGGTTTTCAAGATACATGAAAATCTTGGGGCTTGCTGATTGGGAGCAATGCAAGAGCATTGCCGATGATTTTATCAATCGCTTAGACTTGTCTGATATTGATCCAGATTTGTCGTATTCAGCAATTGAACTATTGCAATTACCGGCCTCATCTGTTAATCTGCTCATTGATCCCCCTTATTCATGCTCATGCGGTAATGATATGTAGGAGCCATTAGTCAGTCGTATCATAGATACCATAAAAATTCTCGATTTGTGGTTATCTGGATTTAATGACTATTATCGTCTTCCCCACACTAAAGTCTTCTTGATACTATATATCGAAATGTGAATCATTAAACAAAATGAGACCCACCACTACCATCTACAACAATCAATCAAATGAAAAGTTATATTATCCTGTAGGTTGCTGACTTGTTTAAATCCATCTATGTTTAAACATATACATTATTCTGGTTTGATGTTCAATGATAAAGATTGAAGAAAGACAGAAGCTGTTAGAGGTTGCTAAAATCATTGCATCTGCTGAAACCCAATCAGCTACCATCTCTAGCAGCCAGGCTGAAGAATTCGCACCGTTAGCAAGATCAAATTTCATCTCAATAGAGGAGGATCAAATATCTTTTTCAACCCCAGAACTACTGAGGAGTTGGATCGTGCAATTTCGTGCTATGTGCATATCTGATGCATGGGAAGATTTAGATCAGACAGCAATAGAATTGCTGATATCCTATCGTCTGTTCCAGAAACTTCATTTATCAAAATCAACTACTGCTGAATTATTCTTATTACTGAATCATCATTTCGGCAAGGATATATTGAACAGGATGGTAGAAGCGTCCCACTTGGATATTAACGCTCACGAAGCAAATACCGTATTAAATTCTATATATTTTAATTTCTGTGATGTTCTCCCAGAATTAGACTATTCTCCAGACGTTCTTGCTTCGAAGTTAGAGCCCGTATTTATTGCTACCTTTAATTACTTTCCCCCTGGAAGATTACATTCGGCCATTGAACGCTTGGCAGCTCAATCACTTCAAAAAGCTGAAGCATTGGTCGCAGCATTTTTAAAGAATCCACAGAAAAGAACAATTGAACTTGCTGCAAATTCTCTAAAATCTCTTTGGAAATTTCACTCAGATCAAGCTTTTAGAAAGGCTATACATCTTGCAATGGAAAATTCTATTTCCATTCAGCGAGTTGGAGTGATTTCGCTCGCATGGTTTGATTACGAACTTCCATTACATGAAGAAAAACTCTCTGAAACGATTCGCCGTCTTGAAGATCTATCTGAGAGTGCTAATAAGACTCTACTATCAACAATTGCCCAAGCTTTGGGTGAACTTATAGTAACGTTACCTCAGGGTAGTCATCTTAAACAACTCCAGAAGAAATTTTTAGAGCTTGCCTCCCTGAGAAATCCAGATGTTCAGTCCGCTGTTGTTCAAACTCTAAATAAACGTATTGCTGCAGAATTGGGTGATGTTGATTTGTTATGGAATTCACTAAATAAACTATCAGAAATCCCACCGGATCGTTTAGACATCCTTCCAGAACTAGATTTAATTACTTACCGAATAACTCAATCCAATCCACAACGAGTTCTAAAGTACTTTGAAGAAGTTGTAATCAGTAAACAACATATTTTATCATCGGACATCTATAAGTTATCACAAATATACCCCGATACGATCTATGCTCTTTGGGGCAAGCAACAGGCATTAGCCGAAACAACTGTTACTCGTTGGTTTGCAAGTAAAGATAGGCATCTACATATGGCTGCATCTGATTTAGTAGAGTGCTTTGTTCTACAACATCAAAAAGATCATAAATTTTCTATTCAATTAGATTCATCTGTTTTGAATCAGCTCAACAATATAGATGTTCAGAGAATCATATGTGGGCTTACCGGATATGTAAATGATTATCATATTTTGACTTCTCTCTTACTTTCTGTACTCACCAAGGAAAAATATAGCCAGCGGATTCGTGAGCTAATTTTAAATGCACTGGAGCAAGTTGTCTTATACAATATGCCAACGGCAATACGTCCATACATTGATAAATTATCAGAGGAATCTGATATTCCCAATCATATATCACAAGTCATCAAAGATGCATTAGACGCATTTGATTCATACGATCAATCATTCAGAAACAAACCAATTCTTAAAGAACTCTCACCCCCCAATCAGCACAGAAATAGTTTTGATAGAAAATTAAACAAGTATGTTAATAATTTCTTTAACAGAAATGAAATTGATGAGTCAGGATTTTTGGGACACATTCCCAAGATTCCTGTCAAATATGGTCAAGCTTCTTATTCACTAGAATCAGATAATACTCAATCTTCCGTTCCACTGACACCAATCTCAACAGAGATTGATATTCCAAGAGAGTTAATCATTGATCCTTTAGGTTATAAAATCAAGCGAATGCAATGGAGACAGATGGCTATACATGGAATTCCTAAGATATCTAACACTCATAACGAAGATCATTGAAAAAAGAATTGATGAAAGATAGCATACACAGTATGGTCATCCCAATTCGCGATTACATTAATGGACTTTCTGAATCTGGAGAGTTGGATCATCTCCTTACCGATCTTCTACTTAACATGCAGATAGAGCCTCTATCTACCCCCCAGAAAGGAGTCCGTCAATATGGTGTTGATATTGCCGCAGTTGGCAAGGATCCTGAGGATGGACAACGAAAATTGTTTTTAATCACAATCAAGTCTGGTAACATTACACGTAGCAATTGGGATGGAAATCCTCAAGGAATTAGATCTTCACTCAATGAGATTAAGGATGTTATTCTCAAAAATCAGATTGAGAATTCTTACAGAGATCTCGCTAAGAAAATAGTTCTATGTTGTGGGGGTACACTGAATCAGGAAATCAACCTCAACTGGACTGGATATGTTAATGAGAATCATATTCAAGGAGATATAGAATATGATCTTTGGACGGGTGAAAAACTTGCACTTATGATTGAGGAATTCTTCTTAGATGAATATTTATTTCCTAGGAAAGTCCAAGAATTAATGCGAAAGGCACTGAGTCAACTTGACCAGAATGAGATTGAGCCAAACTACGTGTACAATCTCTTAAATCAAATATTATTCAATAGTAACTTACCTCCTAGTAAACCTGAAAAATTGAAAGCATTGCGGTTAACTCATCTTTGTCTTTGTGTGATACTCAAAAAGGCGGCAGATGAAAAGAATTCTCGCCTTGCAATGCTTGGTGCAGAGCGTGTACTGCTCTATACATGGGATTTTTTAAGACAGCACGAACTAATGGGATGTAAGTCTTCGGTGAAAATATTTTTTCAGATATATGAGCAATATCTTGTTACGGGCTTAATTTATGTTAAAAAAATTCACTCAATATGTTTCATTAAAGATGGACTAGTCAGCTCTTCATCTCTATCTGAAGTAATTGATCATCCGCTACGCGTGTTTGAAGTAATTGGTCTTTTAAGTACCTTTGGAATCAATCACGCATTGTTATATCGAAACACACAGAAAGAAAGCTATCAAGAAACTGCTCATCAAGTTGCTGATACATTGATTCAAGTAATAAAAAATAATCGTGGATCTTTTTCCCCATGTTATGACAGTCATGCGATTGATATAACATTGGGGTTGTTACTTCTATATTTTATGGAAAGAACAGATATAGCCCTAGATTGGATAAAAGAATTATATCATCGTATAACATTAGCATATCAATTAGGAGATCACTTCCCCATTGATTCTGATGACTATGAAGATCTTCTGAGTATGGTATTTGATGATAGTGAGTCCAATAAACACTTAATGACTCTATCAACACTCTTGCCGACTCTTGCTGAATGGTATGCACTCATTGGTGAGCAACAAGAGTATTCGGATTTCAGAGAAACCGTCAGGACAATGTGCACGGGGGTGGATCTTCAATTGTGGTATCCAGACAGTAATACAGAATCTGAATTTTTTAGAACTAATACAGCTTCTAATACTGGAAATATGCATACATCCATTTCCTTGCCTGAAGATTTAGAATCGCTTCGTGAACAAATGCGAGAAAGCTTAAAGAGACAAACATCATTCATACAAATGTCCATGATCAAACACAGTTTTCCCATTCTAGGTTTAATAGTCAGTCGGCATTATAGAACCCCCGTCATTCCAGCATATTGGCAGAGTTTGATCTCAGGAGGTAGTAGCTTTACGAACATAAAAAATCCTATGGATGATTCCCCATGAATAACGATCATCACACAACAGTATAACAAACGTCTTTCAAATGCAATTATTTGACCCATATCGGGCAGTGAATTATTAGATTAGCGTTCATGCCCATCTAATCCAAGTGATCATTGTGAAACAGAAAAACATAAGATCTATATCTAAGTACAAATCTGAGTACTGAATATGCACCGTGCCGAATTTATGAGCTTACGGTGTGTTTATTTTTGCTCGTCACATCTGGTGATTTTCGTAAGATTCAGACATAATTCACCAGATGATTGTATTCATATCAGATGAAAAGTGTAAATATCTCTCCATTTAAATTTTTTGATGTTCCTGTCCAACTCACAGATTTTTCTGAGTTAGAATTAGATCAAATATGTGAAGTCGGGTCTGATCAAACATCAGACTGTGGACATATTATCCAGTCAAGTTCATCAAATTTTGATCATCCGAATAATGGTTCCAATGTGGTGGGTGAAAGTCGTTACCATCATTTCTTAGGTGGACTATACGTCTCATTTCAAAGTAAAAATTTGTTTGAACAATCAATCACTCAAAATTCTTTTATTGCAAGTGATTCAAATGTTATATATCCAATTCCTGATGGGTTGAAGGAATGGTTGGATCAACTGAGAACTGTTCCATCATCGCCTGCTAATGATCACAGTATTAATTTTGACCCATTACCTCAGATTCTTGATGCAAATTTTCATGAAGAGATCATTAACGTTATGAGTCGTCTATCAGGTTTTGATAAAATTGCCACGCGCTTAGACTACCTGTATCAAATCATTCAAGACAGTGATGATCCAGATGATCCAGAGATGAATTTTAAGTCACTCCAAAACTTGGCCATTTTTTTTATTAAATACAACACATTATTTCCAGATCCTGATATTGGAGTTGACCCAGAGGGGCTACTACAGGCTGAATGGCATCTTGGGTATGCTGCTGCTTTGATTAACTTTCTGCCGAAAGATCTCGTATGTATTGCTGGTACATCATCTTTGAGTGGCCCCATGGAGTTACATGATATTCAAGGAAACGTCAACATGCATCTTGCGGCTCAAATGGTTCTATCCTTTCTGAACAATCTGAAGGAGCATGCCAACAATTGAGATAGATGATAGCCAACATATTTCACGATATTGCAAACCTCTCTGTGTAAGTGCGAGTGGGCTACCGCTTGGGTGTGCGTTCTACCTAAGAAGTAATGAAGAATATCTGTCTGTGAACTGGCTTGGGTACTACGACGAATCAGACTTGCACAAGTCCCTTGATTGTGTTCGAGAAGCTTTTCAGAAAAAGGGCTTCAGTACTTCTAAAAGGGGCAGATATGTCATTCTCAAAGTGAGCAAGATCAAATCATTATTATTGATTTTTAGTTCGGAGGAATGCAGAGTAGAACACCTACCATCAGAAAATGACCCTTCTCACTCTGGAATATTTGGTTACTCCGAATCGGATAAAACAATTGCTTTGAGAATTGCAGAGTTGGCTACTCTTGCGGATATGCACCCTACATGGATATCAACAATTCTGTGATTAAAGTGCAATGAGTAAGAACGTTAATTAAGATACCTACGAAGGGCTTCCAATGTCTATTAGTCAATAATATAGAACAATTTAATCATGGAAACCTACAGATGGGGTCTTATAGTTAAGGGGCGGCGCGGTGCCCTTAGGATCCTGTGGTAATTCCATTGCTTTGGACCTCAGTCTGGCTCCCATAAATCGTTTCCGCCCCCTGCTCTCCGAACCTAGCGTGCAGGTTTCTCGCACTCGGCTCTCCATGTGTATCATGCGGTTAGCACTCGGAACACCATATCTCCTTTTTGATGTTTCTACAACAGAAGTGCACATTCCTGTTAACATCTCAATTTCAATATCGTGTATTATTCAACCTTACTAAGCCTGAATAACACCGTCTTTTGACGCTCCCTTCACTTGTATATGTGCAGACTCCAACCCCCCTGACATCTTCCAATTTGTAGGCTTTGCCAATAGATACCGGTACCCTTTGTTCTGATATCAGCTTTCCAACTCTGCGGTCCCTTTCCTCTACGGACATACCGGGCATCTTCAGTACTACGGATCACTCCGCCATCCTATCAGCCCAGCCTGTCCCTTACGAGATTCCAGTTGCCTTATGCGTCAGCACTGATAGGGTTTTCCGTGTTGCCACTTCTTCCATCGGGGTTGTTTCAAATCTTGTTGAAACTTCCATTTTGCGGCTGGTAGGTATAGCGT
>JAPOTS010000025.1 GCA_026709065.1 Bacteroidota bacterium | reverse complement strand
GAAGGACATTAGCCGATATCCTGCATGTGAGCATTGATGAGAAGGCATTGAAGCAGGGGGATGTGTATGCAACGGTTGTATGTGATTCCACCCGCGGAATGTCAACGTTTCATCAAATACGCCGACTCTTTTTCATCTTTAATCACCAAAAAACGCCCTTATATTTATCGACTAATTCATTCTGGATTCTCCAGATACCCTTTGAGCTCTTGCTCTAATCTGCTCATGATATCATATATGGGTAAGCACTTTTATTGATGGAAATGTTCAGGGAAAATAATATTTTCGATCGGTCATGGTCGTCTGCAATTGTTTGCAGACGATTACTTCCTGATCTTTGCCAAAGTTCCCAGTTATGCAGATTTTGCTGCACAAACCCCCTAATTAGTGTTTCAAATAAAAACCCATTGTTGGGGAACACTAGTTCATTTAGGTTTATTATCCTCATCGAGCTTTGCATCTGCTAAACCTGAAACCGTCCCAATTGCTGATACAATAGATGTATGTCCATCAGATTGAAGTAGTTTGACTAAGTCTTCCTTAATCCTTTTGACGAGCGAAGGTCCTTCATAGACCAAAGCTGTATAGAGTTGCACCAAAGACGCACCTGCACAGATCATTGAATACACATCTCGCGCTGATGAAACTCCCCCAACACCAATGATCGGATACTCTGACCCCACATTTGCCCGAACATATTTAATCATCTGGATAGCACGTTGATGGATTGGAGGGCCACTGAGCCCTCCACGACCAATCGTATCTAATCTCTCAGTGTTTGTTGTTAAGCCATGACGGTCTTCTGCCGTATTGGTCACAACAAAGCCGCTGATTTCATGGTTCATCGCTGTCTCAAGTATGGCTTCGGGTTGACTGTCATAGACCACTTTCGCTGTCTCTGCAGGGGATAATTTCAATAAAATGGGAACCTGCTTACCCACCTGTTGATCCAACCTTGACAATAGTGCATCCAGAAGCTCAACTGTCGCGAGTATTTGCCCTCCCTCCGTGTTAGGGCACGAAATATTAATCGTTAAATATTTTGCATGTGGCAATAATAGAGCGATACATCGACTATAATCTTCAACGACTGCATCTCCGTGATCAGTACGAGCAATATTGATCCCTAAGGGTATTTTATAATCCGAAATCTTCAATAAGCGTTGGGCAACTTTATGTGCTCCCTTACTTGGCAATCCTAAACGATTGATGATTGCACGATCCTCAGGCAGGCGAAAAAGACGCGGCCTTGGGTTCCCTCCTGAGGGGGTTAATGTCACTGAACCAATCTCTATATGCCCAAAGCCTAATCGTTCCCAGAAAGAAAGAAGTAACCCATTTTTATCACAGCCCGCCGCCAGACCAATAGGATTAGGAAAATCCATTCCCCAGATCCTCTGCCGAAGAATTGGATGTTCAAATTCAAATGATTTCTCAATGTATCGCGGTAGGATTTGATCTCCAAGCCATGCGGCAGCGAATCCTAATTGATGAGACAACTCAGGATCTAAGCCCAAAAGCCAACGTCTCAAAATCGCTTCCATCACTCTTACCAACCTGGCAAGAACTGGAATCCAAAATGACCTCCGCGGTCCGGTCGCTGGAATGGATAGGCATAATAGATCTCAAAGATGAGATACCCTAGTAGATTAACTCGCACCGAGGGGCCAACACTGATAACCGGCACTCGCTCAGTCGAATTTTGCTCAAACTTGAGCATGCCAAATGGATCATCGCCCTCATTCCATGCCATTCCCGCATCAACAAATCCGACTAATTCCGTTGGAAGATATGGGAAATTGATAAGCCCCAAAGCCTCGGTTCCAAGTAAGGGTAATCGGATTTCAGCGCTCGCCAATGTAGCCCGAGTTCCAGACAGACGCGTAAATACAGAACATTGAGGATCTTTACACTCTCTGGCAAAGTCAAATGACGCGTAACTGTATCCCCGCACAAACCCCCGATAATAAGGAAAATATAGCGTCTCACGAGAAAAGACTTGATCTTCTTGTCCTCCAAAATTGGCCGCAAACATGCCACGAACGGCGAATGTGATTGGCTCGGCAAAGAAATATCTGCGGTAATCCCCTAGCACGCTGATAAAGTTTTGTGTTCCAAATCGCGGTGTGACCTGCAAGCGATAGCGCCCACCCTGAGAGGGTGATGTGAAACCAAAATTACTAAAATCCCCCACATAAGCTAGACCCGCATCAAAATAATAAAAACCATCAGGTTCACACGCCCATACGGCTCTACGCTGCTCGGGGGTGAAGTCACTACATTTTTCAGCTCTCTGTCGTTCACGTTGTATTCCATAGGCCGTATAGGTGTAGGTGTAGGCTTCTATGTCATAGCCATAGCGTGAGAATCCACCAAATATCTCAACACGCCGAGTTGTAGACAGTGGATAGGATCCAATCCCACGAACTTGGTCAATATACAATCGCTGACGAAGGTCCTGAATCACATACTCACCTAACTGATTAAAGCCCTGTCGGGGATACCCCGTCAACAGAGGAATATGAGCAATCATTCCTCCGTAATTGAAGCGCCGGCCGCGATTCATATATTGAAGAATTCCCCCTATATCACGAAATGTCCCATTGGCCTGTGCAATGATTCCAAGGTTTTGATTGCCAAGCATATCGCTAAAGTAAAAGCCGACCCCACCAGATACACCACCGCCATAATATCCCCCCACCGATACACCCAACGACGGAGGAGCAACATAATCAAGTCGCATGCGCGAACTATAGTTTTTTTCAATCGCCTGTCGAGGCTCGGGTAATCCCGTCAGTGGATCATTTAAATAATTGGCAACGACCCCCTCGCTCATGGCACTTTGCGGAGGTAAAATGTGTGCATAGCTTGGAGGGGTTTCTTCCACTAACTCTCCCATCGTCTCGTCACTGTCAAGTCCAAATACCGAATAACTCCCCCCATGATACACCGAAAAAACAATTCTGCCATTTTGAGATGCGACTGACATAGTAGGAGAAAGAGCTGTGATCCCGCTAATCCCAGTTTTGAGAGTCGTCACACGATAGGTGGTCTGCTCAGCTAAATGATATCTGTACAGATCAGAAAATCCATCTTGGTCACTGATAAAGTAAAGGCTCTGACCATCAGGTGAGAATTGAGGATTGATATGCTTGCCATTGGCAAAGGGACGGAGAATTTGATGACTGCCAGTTTCAAGATTGATCAATGAAAACCGCGTGGGGGCGAACTCAAGGAGTTCAAAATCCGTTCCATCAGGGCCACGATCTGTCACCACTGCTATCGTTTTACCATCTGGCGACCATGCAGGCTGCAGATCGCCGTAGCGATCGCTGGTGATCTGCTTGACTTGGCGTGCCTGAAAATCATAAACATATAAATCACTGATTCCTCCATCAACGCCTGAAAAGGCAATTGACTGTCCATCGGGCGACCATGCGGGATTCGTTAGTGCACTCACTCCATCTACACGAATCCTGTTTTCTATGGATCCGCTATCAAGATCCCAAATTGAAATCTCGTTATCGCCCTGAACGAACGTAACAAAGGCAAACTGTTTCCCATCAGGCGACCAAGAGCCGGCTGAATTAATAAATCGAATATTATCAAAATGAGGGTTTGTATTGGTGGACTGAAGCTTACGGATCGTCTTGCCAGTGACTGCATCAGCGACAAACAAATTGATATTAAATAAATCTTGCTCACTCAAATATGCAATGTATTGACCATCAGGACTCACCGCTGGGGAAAGATTCAGTTTACCTCCACTGATGTCTTCAGTAAGGATTGAGGTCCCTACGCTATCAGGATGCGTCTTTGATTCCATCAAAGGCAGATATGCATCTCGTATCGCCTGCGCCCATTCAACCGACAGAGAATCTGGAGTAATCCCTAAGGTATAAACAAACGCAGAGTCTACACCGACACGCCCTCCTAACTTAAATAGGTTCGTCACCGCGGCATCTCCGTATTTACCACCAACATAAGCCAAGTAAGCCTGCCCATAACGATATGGGAAATATTTATTTGAGCGCGTCATTTCCTCAATCGTTGGTAGGTCATCACGTAACGCGGCATCTCGCATCCACATGGCGGTATGTGCATCTTCACGACCGATAGATAGGTACTCTGCCATGCCCTCAATCAACCATAAGGGGATTAACTGCAGGGCAAAACGAGAACTGTCTCCTCTGGACAGAGCAATATCATACTGGAAGCTATGGACTAATTCGTGCCCGAGCACATGATTTGTTTCTGCGTAAATTCCCGCCAGTGGCATCACAACCCGCTCTTTCAGACTTTCAGTAAATCCTCCTACTCCCTGACCGATTGGACCCCCTATGACATTCGTCTGTTGAAAGTCAGCATCATTGGCATAGAAAATGATAGGTTTCCTCTCGTGAAAGTCCCGAAGAAATGTCCGAGAATGACGACGATACCAACGCTCTCCCATCCGAGAGGCATCCTGAACCGCCACCTTTTGTTCGGGGTAATAGTAGAATTCAAAGTGAGTCGTTTGAAAACTCCGGAAATCAAACTTGTCATATTGAACTTTATTTCGTCCAAACTGCTGTGCCAATACTGGAGCTGTTACCACCAAAACCTGTACGGCCATCAAACCAATCGCTTTCCAGACATTACTCATGAAGTCACCTTTCAATAGAATGAGTTTAATTTTAAGGAATATTTTGGAACTTTACTTCATCATAGGCATAGTTTGCCGTACGGTTCCATTTATTTAAATTTTTTCTCATTTACTGTTCAACTACTTGTGTCTAAAACCCGATATATCTTATTAAACTGCTCAGTGATTGCGTCAATCCTGATCCTGTTGCTTCAGCTCTTTCGCCTTCAAGTCGTTGAACAGCAGGATCATTCCCAAATTGCAGATGGCAACGCACTACGAAACATTCGCGTCGTCCCAGCACGAGGCTCAATCTACGACCGTAACGGTACGGTGCTGGTTCATAATGTTCCAAAATACACCGTCACACTCACGCCAACGCATTTTGATGAATCAAATATTCGCCACCTCGCACAACTTCTGGAAATACCCGATTCCGTAGTAGCTAGAAAACTCGAAGAGGCTAGCCATTTCAATCCTTATAAGCCAAGTCCAGCATTCTCAAATGTATCCTTTGAGCAGTACAGCCGCATCAGTGAAGATGCGTACCTACTTCCAGGTGTTGGGACTGAGATCAACCACCGAAGACATTATCCGACAGACGCTCGGAGCTCCCATGCCTTAGGATACACTGGCGAAATCAGCCCCGATGAACTACTGACGATCCGGTCTGAATCAGATTCCTTACTCTACAGGCAAGGAGATTATTTAGGTAAAACGGGGGTTGAACGCTCGTATGAGCCTTGGCTTAGGGGCGTTCCAGGCATCGCACGTAGATGGGTCAATATTTATGGCTTGGAGGTTATGACATATGCCCAAGGACAGGCAGATCAAAAGCCACGTGAATACTACGACTTACATTTAGCATTAGATGCGCAGGTCCAAGCCCTCGCTGAATCATTATTTGTCAACAAACGCGGTGCTGCCATTGCATTAAATCCCAATGACGGTAGCATCATTGCCTTAGTCAGTAAGCCCGATTACGCGCTAGAATTATTTGATGATGGTATCCAAAACGATACATGGTTGGAATTGATTAATCATACTGACAAACCGTTATATAATCGGGCAACCATGAATTTAATGCCGCCAGGATCTACTTGGAAGCCCTTCATGGCTCTTTTCGCCCTCTCTGAGGGCCTTCTTGGAGATCATGGACATGAAACCACCATCTACTGCCCCGGTTATCACCCTGCCGGCCGTGGGCGCTATTTTAGGTGTACGAATGTGCATGGATCGGTCAATGTTGTGGATGCGATTAGGTTATCCTGCAACACCTTCTTTTTTGAAATCGCCCGCAGAATGAATATCTCTGCGTTTCACGAATATGCAAATAAATTTGGTTTTGGGGTCAAATCTCCCTTTGATCTTAGAGAGCAAACTAGCGGCTTGATTCCTGACTCTGCGTATTTTAGCTCTTCACCGAGCTATGTTCGTCAGAGCTTATTGATGAATTTGGGGATTGGTCAAGGTGATATGGGAGTGACTCCTCTTCAACTCGCACGATATACCACTGTGCTTGCCAATGGTGGAACGCTCTATCCCCCTCATCTCGTCTCCCACTTTGTCAATCGCGAAACAGGTGAATCTTTTCGCCCACCTAACTTACCCCCGCCAGTTGAAGTCAAAGTTGACACGATGTATATGGAGCTTGTACGGCAAGGCATGAAATTAGTCATGGAAAGTGGCACAGGCGTGATGTCTCAAATTCCTGGCATTCCCAGTGCAGGAAAAACGGGGACTTCTCAGGCTCCTGGTGACTTCACGGATCACTCGGTCTTCATTATGTTTGCCCCGTACGATAACCCTCAAATTGCCCTTGCAGTTCACTGCGAAAATACAGGTGATGGTAGTCATTGCGCGGCTCCCATTGCGAGCCTTCTTGCAGAGCAGTATCTAAAAGGGGAGATTCCTGCTTCATGGCAGAAAAATATTCGCATGGACCGCGCTATGTCAGCCATCAGCGAATCACTTATTACCGAGAATGATCTTTGATGCGTAGCTGGTATCGAAACCTTGACCTTCCAGCCCTTTGTGCTTGGATAGGCCTCTGTAGTTGCGGTCTAGTCGCAATTTATAGTTCCACCCATGGTGAGGCACAGGAGTTTTTGCTCAATACTGTTCAAGATAGTTTTCAGAGGCAAATCCTATGGTTAATCATCTCTTCTGTAGCACTTGCTATTGTCTTAACGATTCCTTTGGAATGGTTGGTTCGTTTTTCCCCTTTGGTGTATGCCATCACCATTGGACTGCTGATTGCGGCCTTAATTTTTGGACGTGAAGTCAGCGGTGCACGGTCCTGGGTGTATTTAGGCCCCCTGAGCATTCAATCCTCGGAGCTTGCAAAGGTCGGAGCGATTCTCATGGCTTCCTATCTCTTCACCTTACGTTTTCGTAACAATCCAGTAGTGTTTGGCACTCTGATTGCGGCCACACTACTACTTCCTGCTAGTTTGATCATCCTACAAAACGATTTAGGAACAGCGCTTGTATTCTTTGGAATGCTCCCAATCCTTTGGCTGTGTACGGGCGTCCCCCTGCGCGTTGTAGGGCTAGTCATTCTCTTTCCAATTACTGGTTATTTAGCGGTCATAAGTTGGCAAATCGCGGTGGGTTTTACAATTGCCGTTGGAGTCATCGCATTGTTTGGCACTCGTAGCTATAAATGGATGACCGCTGGAGTTATGGCCTGTGCACTGACTATCGGGACTGCCACATTTGCTTTGAATTATGTCTTGCAACCTCATCAGGTGGCAAGAATCGTCTCGTTCTCCAATCCTGAAGCAGATGAGTTTCGTGCAGGGGTCGGCTTCCATCTTGTGCAATCAAAAGCTGCACTTGGGTCTGGTGGACTTTGGGGGCATGGTTTTCAGCAGGGAAGCCAAACTCAGGGGCGCTATATCCCGGAGCAGTCCACCGATTTTGTGTTTTCTGTTGTCGGAGAAGAATGGGGATTTGTTGGTAGCGTCGTTGTGCTTCTGCTCTTTGCAACCCTAATGCTTCGTTTGATTCGTCTTGTCAAGTTCATTGATCATCCTTTCGGGATCTGCCTCATTTTCGGGGCAGTTGGAATCTTTATGATTCATGTGTGTGTGAATCTTGGAATGGTTTTAGGTTTGCTCCCTGTCATTGGAATTCCGCTCCCATTTCTATCTTATGGCGGTTCTGCACTGTTGACCAATACGCTCATCTTGGGGCTTGCTCTTAGTGTCTACATGAGAAGGGCTGAATTTTCCCTTTACGTGTAAATGATCTTTGATGTGATCATTGTTGGATTAGGTGCTTCAGGAAGTTCAGCACTCTACCATGTTGCACGCTCTGGAGCAAAAGTCTTAGGTATTGATCAGTTTGTACCTCCGCATCACTTTGGCTCTACCCATAGCGAAAGCCGAATCTATCGGAAAGCCTACTTTGAGGGGACGCAATACCTTCCCCTGTTAAATAGAGCGTACTCCCTTTGGTCAAGTCTTGAAAACGAATCCTCAACCACCTTGATGTATCCTGTGGGGTGCCTCACAATTGGGCCTTCAGACAGTTCGTTCATCAAACAAGCACAAACATGTGCAAAAGAGGCTAACATCAACTATCTATTGCTTTCCCCTAATGAAGCCCAAAAGCGTTATCCAGCCTATCAGCTTCCTGATAACTATAAGGCTTTGCTAGATATAGATGCAGGGTACATACAACCAGAGATCTGTGTTCAAACGTATTTACGTTACGCATCTATTCACGGTGCCAAATGTCTTTTTGGGAACACCGTCACATCGTGTGTCGCTTCTGGAAATCAGGTGAAGATCATAACCGATAGTCAAACACTTGTGTCCAACAAAGTCATTCTTACAGCTGGGGCATGGATCCGTGATTTTGTATCAATTCCCATGGAGATTGAGCGTGTCACCAACTCATGGTTTCAACCCAATGGCCCAAATTGTACTCCCTCTAACTGCCCGCCTTTCATTTTTTGTGATGATCAGGGAAATCATAGTTACGGATGTCCTGATTTAGGAGCTGGCTTCAAAGTGGGCCTCCACCACAAAGGACCAACCGTGTCGCATCCAGATAATCTGGATCGAATTACAACGTTATATGATGTGGATCCTGTCCACCGAGTATTGGCGAACCTCATTCCAGAAGCGGCCGGAAAATATCTCAAAACATCCGTCTGTATGTATTCAAACCTACCTGATCATCTCTATTTAATTGACTACCTTGAGGGTAATAATCCTAACATAATTGTTGGAAGCGCCTGTTCAGGACATGGCTTCAAAGCAAGTTCTGCCGTTGGTGAATCGCTGGCCTCTTTGGCTCTTGAACACCCTCCTCCCGTAGATCTTTCATCTTTTTCATGGAAGTGGAATAACGGGTGACTTGATGAAAGAATATCTAAAAAAAGCACTCCAGAGCACCTTGACAACCTTTCCGTTAGTCCCAGACGATTTTGATGTTGAGTTGTCAGTTCCTGCAAATCCAGATCATGGGGATCTAGCCACGAACTGTCCCATGAAACTCGCCCGCCATATGCGCCGAGCGCCACACCTCATCGCTAACGAAATCGTGGATGCCTTTTTAAAAAATGAATATGATCCAGCGTTTGTAGAATCCGTTACCGTTGCAGGAGGAGGATTTATCAACTTTAAATGTTCTAACACCTTTCTCTTTAAAGAACTTGCATTATGTCTACAAGATCAGGATCGATATGGTCGCTCAGACGCTGGGGTAGGTCAGCGTGCGATGGTTGAATTTGTCAGTGCAAACCCTACGGGCCCCTTGACGGTCGGCCATGGACGTAATGCTGTTCTCGGCGATACCGTTGCCAATTTGTTGGAATGGGTGGGCTATGAGGTGACCCGTGAGTACTATTTCAATGATGCTGGACGGCAAATGCGCGTCCTTGGCGCTTCAGTTCGTAGCCGATATGAACAAGTGCTTGCCGAAGCGAACCACCCATTGGCTAGCGATCCAAGAGTCATAAAACATCGCCTGCGCTACCAAACTAAGCAGTTGATGGGGGCAGATCATACCCCAATCACCGTTGCCAAATCTTTTCCAGAAGACGGATACCTTGGCGACTACATCACGGCCATTGCCCGTGATATAGTATCAACACACGGCCCCAGTTTGTTGGACAATAAGACTACTGATGTTTTTGAAGATGTAGCTAAATCCACCATCTTCTCTGATATTCGCTCAACTCTGAAGCGTCTTGGAATCACCATGAACATCTACTTCAATGAAAAAAAACTCTACGATAATGGTGCTGTGACAGCAACTTTAAATGCTCTTCGTAAGAAAAATATGATCTACGAAAAAGATGGTGCATCTTGGTTCAAAACATCGCATCTCGGTAAGTCGTCTGATACAGTACTTGTGAAAGGGACTGGTGAGCCTACCTATCGTCTGCCTGATATTGCCTATCACATTGATAAAATGGAGCGAGGTTATGATCTGTTGGTCAACATTTTTGGCGCGGATCACATTGATACGTATCCAGACATATTGCGTGGTTTAGATGTCCTTAAGTATGATACCGATCGGATCCATGTTATGATCTATCAGTTTGTTACCCTAACCCGAGGCGGTGAAGAAATTAAGATGAGTACGCGCATGGCGAATTTTGTGACACTTGATGAATTACTTGAGGAGGCCACCCCCGATGTGACTCGATATTTTTTTGCCATGAGATCACCCCAAAAACATTTAGAATTTGATTTGAACTTGGCTCTAGAAGCCAGTGATAAAAACCCTGTATTCTACCTTCAGTACGCACATGCCCGCATCTGTTCAATGCTCACCAAAGCCTCTGAACTCGGACTTGAAGCGGATCATAGCCCTGAAAGCCTTACCTTACTTGTACATGACACTGAAATCACTCTGATCAAGCAAATTATTTCGTTACCAGAAACTGTAGCTCAGTGCGCTCAATCATGCGAACCGCATCGGCTTACAGCCTATTTGCGAGGCTTGGCCGAGGCATTTACAAGCTTTTATCATTCATGTCGAATTCTCGGGGAGCAACCTCAGTTAGCTGCGGCTCGCATGGCACTCTCCGAAGCCACTGCGATCACTCTGCGTAATGGGCTCAAGATTTTGGGAATCAGTGCACCAACTCGTATGTAACGATGACTATTGCTTTTCAAGGAGAGGTTGGAGCGTTTAGCGAAGAGGCCGCAGGCCACCTCTATTTTGGCTCTACCGCCTTTGGTGTCCCTACAATGGAGGATGTATTTCTTGCGGTTGAGACTGGTAAAGCGGCCCGCGGAATCATTCCAATTGAGAACTCGCTCTTTGGGAGTGTGCACATCAATTATGATCTATTACGAACCCATAAGGTTAAGATTGCTGGCGAGGTGATTCTCCGCATTCGTCATTACTTAGTAGCGAATGCGGGCGCGCATTTAGAGGACATTCAACGGGTACTTTCTCATCCCCAAGCTCTGGGGCAATGCCAGACGTACCTAAAAGAAAAACTTAGTCAAAGTGAAGTGATTCCAACTTATGACACCGCAGGGGCTGCAAAACTGATTGCATCCGAAGGCACCCTCACAAGTGCAGCCATCGCTCCTATCAGAGCGGCACAAGAGTATGGACTGGAGATTTTAGCCAAAGATCTGCAAAGCCATGCAAAGAATTATACACGCTTTTTAGCCTTAGCCCCCCAAGACGCGCCGAGGTTGACCTCTTCCAAAACCACTGTGAAAACCTCCATCGTGTTTGCACCAAGACGCAATATCCCTGGCGCTCTATTTAAGAGTTTGGCAGTATTTTTTCTACGTGAACTTGACCTCTATAAAGTTGAAAGTCGACCGTTGATCGGCCGCCCAGGATACTATCTCTTTTATCTTGATGTTGAAGGAGATGTTGAAGATTTACGTCTTCAGCGTGCCCTTGAAAATCTCAATGAAATTAGTACGGACTTAAAAATATTAGGCTCTTATCCTCGTGGAGACACATGGGATGGAGATCAGAAAAAGTGACCTTCGCTATCATCCAATTATGACCATCATGTTCAAGACTTGCCCTTTCGTACTCCTATTTTCGCTGATCAGTGTCACATCCTATGCCCAAAAGCGCCCACTTGATCATGATGTCTATGAGATCTGGAATCAACTCTCTGAATGGGAGATATCCAATGACGGTCAATGGGGATTCTACCAATATGGACCCGAAAAAGGAGAGGATACCCTAATGATACAAAGTCTTACCGATACAGAGGCATATCAAATTCCAAGGGGGAATTCTGCCATATTCACTCATGACTCGCAGTATGCCATTTATCTGGTTTCCCCATCAGATGAGACGCTTCGCGCTGCGAAAAAAGCCGACGTTGAAGAAGACCATCTTCCAAAGGATTCCCTTGGAATTCTAAATTTAGACACTGGCTCAGAGCATTACATTACTGATGTTGACTCCTATCAAATTCCATCTGACGTTACCAATGTTGTGGCCTATCTTCTGGAAGAAACAGATGCTGATTCTACTGGCAATGGGCAAACGTTACATATCCATGAATTGGAAACGGGAATGGAACACGATTTCCCTCATGTGCAAGACTATAAGGTATCTCCCAACGGGGCACATCTTGCGTATACGTATGCAGGACATGACTCTCTGGATACCGGCATCATTCTAGTCCATCTCTCGCAAATCACCTCCGACACGCTTTTATCGGGTGGTGGAGAGTATTCAAAGCTGAGCTTTGATGAGATTGGCAATCAGTTGGCATTCTTATCTAGCCATCAAGGTCATGCATTAGATCCAGTTGAATATGCGTTGTACTATTGGCATCGCGAAATTGACAGTGTGAGCACCGTTGCCACGGCGATGAATCCTGCCCTTTCGGACGGCTGGTGGATCAGTCCTCATGCAGATTTAAGATTTTCCGATAATGGACAGCGCCTCTATTTCGGGACTGCTGTTAAACCTCCAGCGGAGGCTGAAGAGGATGAAGATCGTGCAGTCTTAGATGTCTGGAACTGGAAAGATCCTTTATTACAGCCGATGCAATTGGTCAATGTAGACGAGGAAAGAGAGCGTTCGTACCGCGCAGTCCTTCATTTGGATTCGCGTGACCTTGTCCAGTTAGCAGACATGGAGATGCCAGATATAGTCGTTGGTTCTGAGGGGAATTCAGATATTGGAATAGGTTGGTCTAACCTTACTTATCAGCAGCAAATTAGTTGGGACTCTCCCCGAGCCTACGATACCTTTATCTTCAATGTGACAGATGGTTCAAAAATAAAAGTGCTTGAAGGGGTACAGTATCGTCCCACACTCTCTCCCGATGCAAAGTATATCACTTGGTGGGATCGTGATCAGTCAGCATGGATGGCTTTATCAACCGATGGGGATGCCCCAATCAATTTGACTGCATCTATTGATGTGTCGGTCCATAATGAGATTCACGACTGGCCTTATGCTCCAGACCCCTATGGGGATGCTGGTTGGAGTCAAAATGATGAAGAGTTTTTGATTTACGATCGCTATGATATTTGGGCCATCAATCCCCAAGATGTAGCGTCGCCACGCAATGTCACTCAAGGGATTGGTCGCAGCCTCAACATGCGATTCCGATATATCAACTTAGATACCGACGAAGAATTCATCCCAGACCAGATTCTTCTTTCGGCTTTCAATATAGACTCAAAAGCTTCAGGCTATTATGCATTACGTCTTGACCGGAATAATCCTCCCACTGAGTTGATCATGATGGACAAGCAATTTCGTGGTCCTCAAAAAGCCGAGAGTGCCGATCAGTTACTCTTTACCCGAGAGAGTTTCACCGATCCGAGGGATCTGTGGACGAGTAAATCCGACTTCTCCAACCTCCGTCAGGTCAGCGGGATAAATCCTCAACAAGCCCAGTATTCTTGGGGCACAGCTGAGCTGGTCAATTGGACTTCCTTGGACGGCATTCCATTGACAGGAATGTTATTTAAGCCCGATGGATTTGATCCATCAAACACCTATCCGATGATGGTCTATTTCTACGAAAAGATGTCCAACGGTTTACATCAATATCGTCCGCCAGTTACTGCCCGCTCATCCATCAGCTTCTCTTTTTATGTTAGCCGGGGCTATGTGGTTTTTGTGCCTGATATTCCCTATAAAGTTGGGTATCCCGGCGAGAGTGCTCTCAATGCGGTTGTCCCAGGTGTGACAATGCTGATCAATCAAGGATTCATAGATCCCGATCGTGTCGGAGTTCAGGGGCATAGCTGGGGAGGATATCAAATTGCCTACATGATTACTGAATCTGATCTGTTTGCTGCGGCTGAAGCTGGTGCCCCAGTAGTTAACATGACGAGCGCCTATGGTGGGATCCGCTGGGCGAGTGGGATGAGTCGTATGTTTCAATATGAACGCACACAGAGTCGAATTGGTGGCTCGCTGTGGGAGACACCTCTGAGATACCTTGATAACTCTCCCCTCTTTCAAGCAGACAAAATCAAAACACCGCTCCTGATGCTTCACAACGATGACGATGGTGCTGTGCCTTGGTATCAAGGAATTGAATTTTTCGTCGCACTGAGACGCTTAGAAAAACCAGTGTGGATGCTCAACTATAATGGCGAGGGCCATGGACTCTCCAAATACCCGAATCGAAAGGATTTTGCTATCCGAATGCAACAGTTCTTTGATCATTACCTTCAGGATGCTCCTGCTCCTGTATGGATGAAAGATGGGATTCCAGCTGTTGATAAAGGTGAAACGTTAGGATTGGAACTCACACCTGATCAGTAGCGAATTTTCTTAAGCGATCAGTAACCCTTTAACCCGTGACTTGTCCACATATTGATTAGATATGTGTCTGGTTATCGGATCCGTTAGATTTCTGGGGCAACCTCCCCAGCATGATGATCTCAACTACTGTTGAAATCATTGATCAGTGCTTGCGTTATTAATGCTTCACTACCTGACCCGGAGAATTAGCCCTTTCCAGCTTCAATGCTGTCAAGGCTTGCTCCTTAGTTTGATAGACATTTACGACCTGATCAAGTCCACTAATTTTAAAAATTTCCTTCATTGAATTAGACAAACCATAGATGGAAAATGTTTTGGGAGGGGCAAAAATATTTGCAAATTGTAATATGACTCGCAACCCAGCACTACTCATGAATGTGATATGAGTGAGATCCATCATAAATCCTGTGTCCTCTGAACTGAGTCCAGATGCCAACTCAGATTCAAACTCAGTTATGTTGGAGCTGTCAATTCTACCATCAACGATTGCGATACTTGAATCGCTTTCTTTGCTCCAGATTAAATTCAAAGTGCTCATTAGTGATATTCTGAGACTGGCACATTTTAATATACAAATGATTCAGTCTATTAGAGTGAGAAGGGACTATTTACTTTTAAAGTCTTTGATTGTTTGCGATCCAAGCAATTATTATTCTTTGACCCATGCACAGAAAGGTTCTGTGACTTGAAACATTCAATTGTGACTCTTGCTTTGACTCTGTAAAAAGTTACTGACTGATGGTCACTTATACATCCAACTCTAACAATGTCAAATGCCGTCAATGAATATCTATCAGATCTGCATTAGATGAATGGGATCCAATCATCTACGTGCTCATCGGAGAGATGTCCCTAATAGATCATACACCTAACAAACTAAATGCCTAGCAAATCGTTTAAGACTTGGATAAAAAGTATTATTTCGGGTTCCTATTTGGCATCAATACCTTGAGAAGAATTATGAAGTGATTCTCTATCAAATCATAAGATTTTATTGCTATCATACCCATCTGAACGTACATCTCTGTCTTTAGTCTACGTGTCAAATTATGTATACCACCTCCCACAGGATTGAATTCTGCAACGCAAACTCTATGCAGAACGTTGACTCGCAATCCGTTCACTTAGTGGTCACATCTCCGCCTTATCCAATGATCCAAATGTGGGACGAAATTTTTTGTAATCAAAACAATGAAATTGAAGATTATCTGACTAATAATGAGGGTGTGTTAGCTTTTGATCTGATGCATGATGAACTCAATAAAATATGGGAGGAAGTGGATCGAGTTCTTGTGCCTGGTGGAATATGTTGTATCAACATAGGAGATGCTACTCGGACGCTCAATAATAACTTTTGCCTCTATCCTAATCATCAAAAAGTGATTGAGAAATTCATAGATCTTGGCCTTGTAAACCTTCCTAATATATTATGGCGCAAAGTTACTAATGCGCCAAATAAGTTTATGGGATCTGGAATGATGCCGCCAGGTGCATATGTGACCTTAGAGCACGAGTGGATTTTAATTTTTCGCAAAGGTAGAAAAAGGCAATTCAACTCTGAAGCAGAAAAAGCAAATCGACGAGAGAGTTCTTTTTTTTGGGAGGAAAGGAATCTTTGGTTCAGCGATCTATGGAACCTCCAGGGAACATCTCAAAAATTAAAAAGCAAATCACGAGACCGAAGTGGTTCTTTTCCCTTTGAGATTCCTTACCGATTGATTAACATGTTTTCAGTGAAGGGAGATACCGTATTAGATCCGTTTCTGGGAACTGGAACCACATCTCTGGCAGCCATCGTATCTGAAAGAAATAGTATTGGAATTGAAATCGACGATAGATTGAGAGAAACCATTGATGAGCGTGTCTCAATGTTGCCAATTTCAAGTCTGCAATTGATGACCAATGATCGACTTAAACGACATCAAAAATTTATTGAAAGCTATCACAAGCCCCCTAAATATTTTAACAATTATCATAATTTTCCTGTGATTACGATGGCTGAGGAAAAAATTAAAATGCGATATGTTGATCAAATTTCAGACTCTAAAGCAGGATTTGAAGCACAATATACCAGTGGTCATGCAGACCAATTGATTATTTTTGATTCATCAAATGTGACTGAGACAGAACCGTTAATTCCTTTTTGTATGAAATGAGTACATGACTCGGGAGAAATGATTTCCATTAGAATTGATGAGACTCGTCATTTTGCACTACTCTCAATTTTTCTGATCACTCCACTTAATTAACCAACAGACTTATCAATCAAACTATCTTATCAATATGAACCGGTATTTGAAACCCATTCAACGTACACCAGAAGACCGTCAACATGACGAGAATTCCACGTACGACTGTAATCAGTGGTATCTAGACTGGATGGTCCTTTGGCCTTCGGATTGGAATGCCAAAAATAGCCCTGGGCTTACACAAATGATTGCCGAAGACCTCGCCATTTTTGCTGCAGGGTATGGCCCCTACTGGGAAACGATATCAACTAAAATGAAATACCAACCCAATGCCTCCAAAGGTGCCCCCGTTGCTTATGGCGGAAAAGAACCGATGAAGGATTTGATTCAAGAATACTATCTCAAGCGTGATGAGTTGATCAAGCGCATGGATGGTGATAAAAGTAAGGCAATGGCTATGATTGAGGAAGAGTTTTTGGATATGTTTGGATCTAAGCCACCAACCGAACGCTTGGGTACCGCTCCGACTGTACACGAAATCATTCACCTTAAAGATTGGGGAATCCAATAATTAAGACCCCTAAATCTCACTAAATTTGTCCGTCGGCATCGTAATAATTTTCTGATATCCGTTTTGGATACTGATGCCAAATGAGTCTTCCAATTCCAGCGACACAACGACTCCATTGATCAAGTTTGACATCAACTCGTGCGATGGATGCAGTGGGGAATTCAGTCACAGTTTGACCTGACAACAATTTAGTGGTTGCTGACCAAGTGGGCTGGTGTCCAACTAACATTGCCACAGTGACATCATTTGTTAACTCATTAAGATAATGCATTAAATCAGATGGGGTTGCATGGTATAAGCCTCGCTCATATTGCACTTCAGCATCCCATCTCCCCGCGTCTTTTGCTAAGAGGCAGGTTGTGCGTGCACGAACTGCTGTGGAGCATAGAATAACCTCTGGAACAGGGCCAGATTGAGCAAGCCAACGACCCATAGCCCGTGCAGCATGCTTCCCTCGAGGGTTAATTGGACGGTCATGATCGTGATCATATGATGCATTCCAGTCTGACTTCGCGTGGCGAAACAATAAGATGGTTTTATCCATGAGCATTCGGGTTCATTCCTGACTGTGTATAGAATCCTGCGATACTTTAAAGTATTGAAAATCCGAAGTATGTGTAATTTAAGAAATCATCTACCTGATCAACTCCCTGTCATCAAGTGCAGATTCAACTTTCCATTGACACATGACTCTATCAGATCTCCAAGAGTTGTTTTGAGAAAATATTCAATGAGACATTTGACTACACTGGGATCGTTCCGAAGCGACGCTGCCTCTTCTCAAATACGTCCAATGCATCATCTAACTTCATTCCATTGAAATCAGGCCAGTAATCTGGTGTAAAATAGAGTTCAGCATAAGCACACTCCCACAGCAGAAAATCACTCAGACGTTGTTCTCCACCCGTTCGAATGAGTAGGTCGACATCTGGTACAGGGCAATCTGCATTATAGGCCCGCATCAATGCGTGTAAAAAATCTCCATTTCCATTATTGCCCACATGCTGCGCTGCGCGTGACAAGGAATCACGGGCAGAATAATCTAATGCAAATCGTAGATGTAATGACGTTCCATGCATAGTTCGGGCTTCTGCGCGAATAAGCGCCTGTATGACAGGTTCTGGCAAACGATCCCTGCGACCTATCACACTCAAACGAATATTTTGCCTAACACAATTGGCTGCCTGTGCTGGAAGCTGTGCTGCCAAAATACGCATGAGCGTTCGTACTTCACTTTGAGGTCGTTGCCAGTTGTCGGATGAAAAGGCATATAACGTCAGTGTGTGAATCGGACGCTGAACAGCAGCCTCTACCGTGTCTCTAAGCGATCGTATTCCCGCATGATGTCCCGCCGAACGAGGGAGATTTCGTTTATTAGCCCAGCGGCCATTCCCATCCATAATGATGGCAACATGCAACCCGTCGTTGGTAGTCGTCGGTGTTTCAGTAATCATGTAATATTTTCTTGAATTATTCTGCACATAGCTATTGCTGATATAGATAAATCCAGAGTGTAGTGATTGATCATTTTATTGATAGGAGTCATCCTTTGGGGAGCCATTGACGGTACGAGCGACCTTCAACATATGCTCCATCTGCTCTACATAAGCT
This sequence comes from Bacteroidota bacterium, assembly GCA_026709065.1. GTDB lineage: Bacteria > Bacteroidota > Rhodothermia > Rhodothermales > Bin80 > Bin80. Next base: position 29,743 of record JAPOTS010000025.1, on the reverse strand, counting down.
AACAGTGCCTTGCTCCCTTTGGATGTAAGGCGGTATTCGGTCAGTGGCATTCTTCCCTGAAATGATTTGATAGATTTGATGTAACCAGCTTTTTCTAACTTCTGTGTATGACGACTCAAATTTCCATCTGAGGTACTCAGAAGAACCTTCAAATCACGAAAACTCAGTGTCTCGCCAGCTGCTAACGCACTCACAATTCCCAACCTCACGCGTGCATGAATCAAAGGATCAAGGTGCTCTTGTAGTACTTCCATAGAACGATACAATGTCCTATCCACCATATTTGCGAGCAATGTAGATCCCAAATCCGATATGCAACCCCCCAAAACTAAGTGCAAGTAACACATACATCCATTCAGGAGAAATGAATAACGAAATGATTCCCATTACCATAAACGAAATGCCGAGTAGAGGAATCACTCTGACGCTACTTGCCCCCCCAGTTATTGTACCTGCTCCATATAGGAGTAACCATAAGGTGGCTAAAAGATCTAAATTACCCGCCTGCCACAGGGCAATAGTAAACAATAACCCAGCCACCATAGAAGGGGCTAGCGTAAGAATATACTTACGACCTGGCCCACTTGTAAGAGATACGCCAGATTTATGAGCCTTTCTGTGTAATGTCCAAAGCCCAATAATCACAGCAATTGCTGCCTGAGTAAACCAAACAATCAACGAATCATTAGATGAATTCTGAATTGAGGCAATCCATGTTGCAGGCAGAACGGTGAGCCCCACCACGAACATTCCCCATCCAGGAACTGCCGTAAATGAAGCTGAACGCTCCATTACATCACGAATAAAACGTAAATGCTCAGTCGCTTGATTTTCTGGACTCTGATCTTTACGAGTCACTGGTCCGTGTTGAATATGCATGACTGTCTTTTACTGAAATAAAGTACTTTATGTTGCAAAGTAGAAAGATTTTTTTGAATCAATCAGTCATCCCTGGTGGTTTAATTGCAACCGACCCCCAAATTCATGCATGTGATAGAAGACTTACCGACTCCGTGTGTCCTTATTGATCAGACACGTATGGAGCAAAATCTTTCCAGAGTGTCTGTCCGTTCATCCAACGTTCAAATTCGCCCGCATACAAAAACTCATAAGTCCATTGAACTAGCAAAACGCCAAGAATCACTTGGAGCTGAAGGAATCACTGTTGCAAAAGTGAGTGAAGCCGAAAAATTTATCAATCATGGCTTCACAGATGTGCGAATTGCTTACCCCATCGTTGGAACGCATCAACTGGAATCGATCGTAAACCTCTCAGACAAAGCGCATATTTCCTTTTGTATTGACACAATTGAAGGCGCTCAGTGCGCTTCAAGTCTGCTCTCCAAGTCTGGTGTTGAAATTGATGTTCTCATAGAAATTGATACGGGATACGGCCGTTGTGGGGTACTTTATGATCATGATAATGTTATCAATATCGCCTCAAGAATCCAAGAATTAGATGGACTGCGTCTCTGCGGAATCTTAACTCATGAGGGAAATGCGTACGCTGCCAATGATCTTGAACATACTATGGCAGAAGCCAGAGATCGAATGCTTGATGTCGCGAATCGACTCCATGAGGCTCTGTCAATTGATCCCGACTCATTTGAAATTAGTATGGGATCTACTCCTTCAATCAGTGTGTTTAAAAACAAGAATAAAGGACCTTTCCAAATTACAGAACTTCGCCCTGGCAACTATATCTTCAATGATTTAACGCAGGTAATGCTTGGGGTCTGCTCGCTTGATGAATGCGCATTAACTGTTCTGTCTACGGTGGTGAGCCATCACCGTACATCTATGGGCACAGAACGATTTATCTTAGATGCTGGCCGTAAAGTGCTCACCAGTGATCTTGTTGCAGGTAATCAGGACTATGGTTGCATTCTCTATAATCCTCGGACTCGTACCGCTCACCCCCATGCACGAATTACTGGATTATCCGAAGAGCATGGCTGGGGGGCCGTTCAAGGGGGAAGTACATTCACTGTTGGCGATAAAGTTCAAATCATTCCAAACCACGCCTGCGTTGTGGTTAATATGGTTGATCTCATGTACATGGTTCATGAATCAGAGATTCTTTCAACAATCACCGTCGACACTCGGGGATGTGTCATCTAATTGATTGATTTACTGCCTATGCAAGCTGTCGTAAAAGTTACCAAAGGAATTGGCAATATAAAAGTTGATGACATCAGTGACCCAACTCCCAAAGTAGGACAGGTAAAGTTAAAAATTCATGCCGCTGGAATTAGTGAATCCGACTTACATATGATTGATGATCGGATCCCGTGTACGCCTCCAGTGATTCTGGGCCGAGAAGTTGCTGGAGAAGGGTTGAAGTCGGGCAGGACGTTTCTGATGATCTCCTTGGAATGCGAGTTACTCCAGAAATGTTTTTTCAACCCGATGTATCTTCCACTACATATGGCTCTTACCATCACGATCGACAATCTCTTGGAAGGCTGGGCGATGGAGGATTTGCAGAATATATCATCGTTCCTGCCACGAATCTGCATCGGATTCCTGAACATATTTCGTACCGTGAAGGTGCACTCACACTACCTCTTGCCTATGTGATTCAGAGTGTTCTGTTGAGGACCACCTCTGTACGCCCGGGTGATTTAGCTGTCATTGCTGGTTCAGGAACCGTCGCGCTACTGACACTCCAAATACTCATTGCCTGTCATGCAACTACTGTTGTGATTGGTACACATGAAGATTCACATCGCTTAGCTGTAGCCCGGGATTTAGGAGCAGATTATGTGATGAACATGGAAACCAGAGACATCGGTGCACTTGTCCAAGATGTTTCTATTGAGGGACTTGGGTCAGATGTGGTTTATGAATGTTCAGGATCGGATACCGCACCTCAGCAACTCTTAACTCTGTTGCGACCAGGTGGACGATATATCCAAATGGCGCGATTTACACAATCAATCCACTGGGACATGAATTGCATCTCTTCAAAGGAACTCACCATCACCGGAAGCACCGAGCCTACTTCCGAATCATGGATCCGCGCCATCAGACTCATGAAACATGGTGCAGTAAAAACTGCACCTCTTTTAACGCATGATTTTAAGCTTTCTCAATGGGAACAGGCATTTAACACCGTTAAACAAAAACTTGGTATCAAGGTATTGTTTCGTCCGCATTACCAAAAAATCGGGTCTATCACTAATCGTGAGAGTAGAGATCCCGACCACCATAGAAGAAGCGAATAGCATTTCTGATATTACCAATGTTCTGTACCCTTTACCATTGGTTTTAACACGTTGAATTTTCCGTTATCCTTACTGATTTTCAATGGACTGTCGGCTTCATAATGCGGTGAATGCTCCATCAAAGTGGTTCTTAAACATGTCTGCAATTTTCATGACTTCTTTGAGACGCCAGACTCTTGAACCTAATATTCATTAGTTGAAATACCCTTTTTCTTCCTTGAACGATGTGCATTCAAAGATGGCTTTGAAATCTTCTCGTAATCGCTAAGCGACACTCACATTGAGGTTTGGTTCCTTGACTGTCTGGAAGTTCTCTTCTTGTTTTTTCGTGCGATTCTTTTTGTAGATAACAACGCGTAACGGCTCCCTTTGAGTTATAGATTATGTTTGACCTGTCGCCATAGTACTTGATTGATGGCTTTATTGCCTAATACGACGAATAGGAGCAGTTAATACGAAGCGCCAGTTGGAGACAATGATCGTAGTTAGCAATGGGAGAGAATCTTTCAGATGTTACCGGTTGCTAGCCAGATAAACCGTTTGAGGAAATACCTGTACCGATATAAAGATACAGCACAACAGTTTCATAAGATCTTTCATCTCGACTCACTACTTCTGGTACTCATATTCTTGAAGTAAAAATTGATCTGCAACATAATGCTTAACTACACTAAATCAATTAAATCTGCTATCAATGGATAAATTCCACTCTTTTGTTCTTTGACCACATCGTTCCTATCCAGATAGATGACTTGATTGGCTGATATACTCAAGAATGCGAATAATTCATAAAATTATGGCGAAAGGAGAGTATGTCTAGTGATGGGAGCAACTTCTATGTACTGGATTAGGATATCAATAGAGCATGCATCATCCAACGCATGCATTCATCTCTTTTATTCTGTTGTATCACTGTCTGAAATCGGATCATCAGAACGAATTTTAGGTAATTTAATTTTTTTTTGTTCCATAAACTCTCTTTCCCCTTTGATTAAATCTTCTTTTCGAGTCTCAATAAACTCGTAATAGCCTTGGTTACGTAACGCATCAATGGATCTCTGAATCGAATCGAATTTAAACCCATGGGTGGGAAGAATTCTTGCGAGTTGATCATTGGATAATCTGGCTAAATGATCCATTATGTTTCCATTTATTTCTTTATCCACATACATCCTGTTTGCAGGAATACTTGAAAACATGATTTCTGAAGGCTTATAAAATATGTATCCTAATGCATTGGATTTAACGGAGGAGAACAGATCTCTTAGTTTTAATTCATTCGTACATCTATTGCTTATTGAAAGAGGCTTGAGAGACGATAGATACAATAAGAGAGCTCGAGTTCGAGCACTTTGACCATTGAAAGTCTTGGGAAAGGGTAATGCCATCTCATTCAAGTTTACTTCATGAAACTCTTGAATCTTTCCATTTGCTAGTTGACGAATCTCTTGTAATGCACGAGTAGCCTGGGAAGGACTTACCGCACCAAACCAGCCGGTAAAGGATGTAACCCAAAACCAGCGTTCAAGTAATTCTCTTATCTCTTGAGAAGGATTATCACATAGCCTAAAAAATTCTCCAAGTAGTACAAGTTGAAGACCATAAGGTAATATCCGATCAGATATTACTCCCAAGCCCTCAAGGAAATTAAGTGCACCATTAATGCCTTTCATTGCTGATTCACAACTCTCAGGTAATCTTGCCTGAATTTCCTCCTTAACCACTAAATCAGCCCAATCTTTTGCGTAAATATCCTCATCAAGTGCAGCCAGTATGGACCGAAGTAGAAAAATGCGTTTCAGGCCGCAAAATCCTTTACTAACAAGTTCATCTTCATATTTATCTAATTCCTCTGCAAGATGGAATTTGCCTTCACGATAGGTTAGTGCAGAGATCATTTGATCTGGAGAAATCTTACGACCAGTTCGATTAAGACGAGTGAAAACTGTCACCACTCCACTTAGATTAGCCTCTTGAATACTAACTATGGGAAGCTGATAATCTCGGAATGAATTCGCGAGATTATCAGCGGCACTGAGCCATTGATGTTTTTTATTTGTGTCGTCAATGGTTTCTATTGCGCGAGCAGCAGTCAGAAACTTTGATGTTTCGAGTAGTTTGTTTAGAGGAAAATACTGAGGATTCAATTCACCTCTTGGGGTTCTCATAAAGTTTGGATTCTCCAAGTCAAAGTATACGCGCCAATCAATCCCAGAATGAACTTGCTTAGAGTTTTCATTTAATGTGAGAGCTCCAACTAAGGATGTAATCCTCTGTTGGCCATCAAGAATATAGCTTAGGGATCCATTTGGCCTAGATACAATATCAATCGGACCAATGGACGAAGAACATTCTATGGATTCGCCTGTTTCCCATATGAGAATTGAGCCAATTGGATACCCCTTGTACACACTATCTAATAGTGAGATAATGTCCTGCTGCTTCCAAACAAATGGTCGCTGAAACTTTGGAATTCTAACTTTCCCCTCAACAATCTTTTTGATTAATTTACCCAGAAAAATAGTTTCGGGATTTACCACTATTTGAGGCATTTTACTTGGAGGTAAGTGTGTAAACTAAATCTCGTTACGAATCATAGAAATACCATTATCTAAATCCCCACATGAGCGATTACGTAATTCCTCATCAATTCCTACATTGTCTAATAGTTCCCAACACCGATGAAGCTTGGTCCTGTGAAAGCCTTCTTCTAGAATGCAGTAATCTGCATCTGATATATCTTGAAATAAAGGGTAGATGGTATCATCACGATTATGAGGGAGGCCATTCTTCATGTCATAGAAATCCTTCTGCTCATCACTGAGTTTCTCCCAAACTTCAATCTTAGTAAGATGCCTCTGATCGTTTGGCTTGAATTGCTTGATAAGTATGGAAGGGAGGTAGTTCTCGGCAGCACGCTTTGCCAAAATCCAACACGAGATATTTTCTGCTTCACAGAATTTACGTAAACCTTGGGCGCTATTACTTTCTGGATCAGAAGCAGATTTCTTGTCACTATCAGCAATTGCTATCAAGCGATATCCAGAGGAATTATTGCTGAGCAGATCTTGAATTAGGTGACGCATCTGACCAATTCCACCAATACTATCAATTCTTACTGCACCAATTGATAACAACTCTGAAATATATGGAGCAAGTTCTTTGAAGATACGCCGAATAAATTTACCATCATTAATTTGGTTTTCTACAATAATGATAAGGGGTTCATTAACCATTTTCGCAGCGTCCTCCGGTATAAATTCATTTTCATTCTTCGGGGAGGATGTTACAATAATTTTCTTCTTATGATGCCATGTATCCCAGACATCTCGCTCGGATGATTTTATGAAGTCTTCAAGAATTTCTAAACCCTTGGTTCCCCGCTCTTGGATCCATGTTGTATTTTCAAACGCTGAAAAATCAACATGGTCATTTATATCCCAGACATGCCAACCATCTGAAACCCGATGAAGAATACGATCTAACCATTGATGAGCATTTGAATCGTCTGCAACAGATGGTTCAATAATAATACGCATCCTCACTGGATTTCATCAAGATTCCGTACGGCACGTCGTAGAGCCATGACCTCTTCATAATCCTCAATAAATACACCGTGAGGCCAGGTGCTGACTGCTCCCCTCTCATTAATTTTAATCTTGGTTAGACTTGATGCTCCCTCAGAGTCAATGTCAACCCAATAAATCAGCACATTCTCTGGAAATAATCTTCTCTCAGCTATCCGACGTCTTACACGTAGAAGTAAAATCTCTGAATGTGTTTCAATAATAATTGGCCGGTTACTGGGTAAAATAGTATCCAGTAACAATTCAGCAACATGAGCGTGGGCAGCTGGATGAAGATCGGATTCTGGATGTTCAAAAATATCAATGCCAGATTGAATGGATGCAGATGTAAGCGCTGTGACAGCAATTGGAAGAACTTGAGAAAGTCCCTCGCCAGAAAACTCAAGAAGAACATTGTTCTTTTGATTTTTTGATCCAACCATGAGATCAAAATATTCGCCAGACATTTTGACATAAAGATTGAGATCAAAAGCTTTGCGATACCATTTTTGGACAGAATTTCTGAGATCATCTGATTTGGCCAACATAAATGGTGCATGTGCCCCAGTTGGATGATGATCACGTGTATGTGATTCGTTGATGGAAAGAGCAGATGACTGAAAGTTCCGAGGAGATTTAATGTAACGAATATCTTGGCTCCACTTTTTCATGGCATCAATTTGCTCATTGACCCAGTCTGGAAGTTGGGTAGATGTTCTCGGTAATATCCCTTGCCAATGGATCGGCAAAGTATTCTCAGAAATTCCAAAACCCGATACATTGTAAGTGGAATTCAATTCTAGATTTTCTAAGTAAGCCTCAAATATTTGACCATGATAATCAAGTTTCCAATTGACAATACGCTCGTGAAATTCTGATGTCAAAGATGAAGTTGTAGTATTCTGTATAGTTAGTGAGAGTTTTGTTTCTTTATTATTTCGATCGAGAAACACGAGAGTTGTATTTATATTTCCATGTAAAGCCCGACCATTTATTAGGTCCCGGAAAGTTCGACCGTGCCGAATTCCATCAATATTTAATTTTAGAAATTCCCGTTGATCTCCATTTGTTGCTGCCATATTACCATACAATAAATGTATAAGTTGGAGTAATGCTGATTTACCAGAATTATTGCGACCCACAATAATGGTTAAAGGAGCAATTTCAAGAATTGTATTGCTCTTAAAACACTTATATCGGTCAATTTCCACCCTGATTAATTTCATGAGATAGATCGTTCAGGAAAATTAATATACAATTGTAAGCATTATAAACAGTGGGAGAGCTTCTACCATAAACAATCATAGAAAAAATTAAATTCTATATAAATATACACTAGCAATATCCATACGATTATCCCATATAGCACAATTAATTTTTACGGATCAATATGGATCTGGACTTCACCATCAGTGATATCCTACATTGGACACTTAGTAGCGCTGAAAGGTTCAAATTTTGAATGATTGACATGCGGTTTGAGAGGACAGTACACATAGATTTTTTTGGTGATTTGCATCTGATGTCATACAATAAAAATCAACAAAATCTAGGTTTGTTCGCCCCCATAAACGTACTGCCACCACCTCCCTTAGCCAATATCAACCAAGTAATCGTGAGGGTCTTGGAGTTACTATATGTCTGAATTCGGGGAATCCGAAAGAAGATATAACGCTTGCATTGATACCAACCCAGACGGCACTATTGAAGCTCCTGCCTGATCATCAATGTCACTGACTCACCAGTATCTGGATGACAAGATTCACCCACGATTGAGAAATCTAAACATCTATACGCTGAGCTAGCATCTATTTCCACATATTAATCAACCAGTGAGGGTCTAAATTTAGGGATGGCACATTAAGGATTCTACGAAAGGATCATACATCAAAAATGATTTTGTTGAAATTAAAATTGATCATTCCATACAAGTAGTGGTAAAATCAAGAAACTAATGGTTTTCGGACCATTTGACCTCGCAATTAGTTGCATTGACGTATTTATAAGTTCCCCACGTTTTTTCTATACGCGTCATCTAATCCCCAATGACTGATCACTCAATAGGGCTTATTGGGCTTCATTACAAAGCAGCACCGGTTGCGATCAGAGAAACTCTTACCCCTCTTCCTAAGCATAAGCAGAATCTTTTTGCTGAAGCCAAAGCAACTCTTGATGGACTCGTTATCCTTTCTACGTGTAATCGGGTTGAGTATTATGGTCATGTGCGAGGAGAATCTTCGGCAACTGATCGTTTGCTCTCTCTCTTAAATCAATCATTTGATATCACCCCTGTAGAGCATTATTTCCACATTAAGCAATCTCATGAAGTCCCCCAACACCTGATGCGTGTGGCCTGTGGCATTGATTCAATGGTTCTGGGAGAATCTCAAATCTTAGGCCAGGTTCAAGAAAGTTTACAGTACTCCGAGACTGCATCACTGATTAGCCCAGAGCTCAGTACGATTTTCAAATCCGCTGTTAAAGCTGGTAAGCGGGCACGCAAAGACACCGACCTTGGTAAATATTCTGTCAGCATTGTCTCTGTTGCTATTGAGCGTATTATGGTTGAATTAGGATCGCTACATGATCTTCATGTGGTTGTGATTGGTACTGGCAAAATGGGACAGTTGGCAAGTAAGATTTTACAGAAAAAAGCAACAGCACAGCTGACATTTGTCAATCGTAATCATCAACATGCACAGGCACTGGCTGTGGATGCCTGCGCCCAAGCCGTTCCAATTGAGGAACTTAGAGAGGCGGTTTCAGATGCTGATGTTGTAATCAGTGCAACCGATGCTCCTCACATTATTCTTGGCCCAGAGCATATTGCGTCTCGCAATCATCGCCCCCTGCTACTGGTTGACTTGGCGGTTCCCAGAGATGTTGATCCATTCCTTGCAGAGTTAGCCGATGTGACACTTCTAAGCATTGATCACCTCAATCATGATATTGCGCAATCTCGTGCTGCACGTCAAGCCGAAGTCCCAAGTGTGGAGATCATCATTGAAAACGAACTTGAACTGCTTGACCAACGCCTTCAGAAACTATCTGTAGAGCCGCTCATTACGGAATTGAGACAAAAGGCGGAATCAATTCGACAATCAGAATTTGATCGAATAATTGAAGAGCTCGGGCCTCTCCACCCCGATATGACCAAAAAACTTGAATCCTTTTCCAACTCACTGGTCAATAAACTTCTTCATGAGCCAACGCTCCACCTCAGATATGGAGATCATGAGCTATCTCCAGAATCAATTCATCATCTTTTTGGTTTGCAGGAAACTGATTCAAAGAAGTAACGAACATGTATCTGTAAGCAAGGATATTCACGTTCGTAGTCCAAGTATATCCTTGCAATTTCATGGATATTACTAATTAAATATGCGACAGTATACCAAATGATCAGTAGCCAATAGAGGGTTTTCTTAGATGCTGACCAACGCACTATATCTTCCATATAAATTATAGATCCAGTAAACCCAACATCAATGTGAAGATGTGAGGAATCTAGAATATCCTAATGACCATACATCAATATATAGAAAGCTTAAATAAAAGATATAGTCTCGGAAACTCAACCGAGCATACCTTCCGGGGCGACTTACAGCAACTTATAGAGAGTCTATTCCCCAACGTCAGTGTTACCAATGAGCCTAAACGTCAAAGTTGCGGCGCACCTGACTATATTTTGACAAAAAACCAAATTCCAGTCGGATACATTGAAGCTAAAAATATTGGAGATAAAGACTTTGAAAAAAGAATTACAACAAACAATAAAGAGCAGTTTGATCGTTACAGGGAATCACTTAGCAATCTCATATTCACTGACTATATCAATTTTCATTTATACCTAGAAGGGGATTGTACTTCAAAAATTTCTATTGCCAAAATCACGAATGATCGGATAAAGCCAATCACTGAAAACTTTACTCAATTTGAATCCCTAATTCTTGATTTTTGCACCCCCGAATGTCAAACCATTGATAGCCCACAACATCTAGCTGAACTGATGGCAAGTAAAGCACGATTACTTTCTGAGATTATTGGGTCGGCATTACTGAGTGATGAAGAAAATCATGAAGATAGCACATTGAAAGACCAAATGATAGCCTTTAAAAAATTTCTGATCAACGACATTACTCCTAAAGGATTTGCTGATATTTACGCTCAGACGATTGCATATGGATTATTTGCTGCCAGACTTAATGATCCTAATTCGGGAAATTTTAACAGACAGATAGCGGCCGAGCTCATACCAAAATCCAATCCGTTTTTACGAAAGCTATTTGGGTATATTGCGGGCCCTGAGATTGATAGTAGAATTAAATGGGTGGTTGAAAATTTATCTCAAATTTTTCTTGCTTCTAATGTTAAAGAAATTCTCTTAGAGCACAGAAAATCTTCTCAGTCCTACGACCCAATCATTTATTTTTATGAAACTTTTCTGAGCAAATATGACCCTGAATTACGCAAATCTAGGGGTGTATGGTATACACCACAGCCCATAGTCAATTTTATTGTCAGGGCAGTTGACGATATACTGATCAATGATTTTGATCTACCTCACGGACTCGCAAATAATAGCAAGACAACTGAATCAAATAAAGACTCATTATCAGAAACGGATTCCCCACAAACCACCAAAACTGTACACAGGGTTCAGATTTTGGATCCGGCTACTGGAACTGGAACGTTTTTGGCAGCTGTCATTAGGCACATTCATAATAAGCCTGAGATACAGCAGGGCATCTGGAGTAATTATGTAGAAAACGATTTATTGCCTCGCTTGAATGGATTTGAGGTCCTGATGGCAAGCTATGCAATAGCTCATCTGAAATTAGATTTACTCTTGTCTGAAACAGGCTGTCTTAGAAATTCTAGCAACCGTTTTAGGATTTTCCTCACAAATAGCCTTGAAGAGCATCATACCGACACTGGAACCCTTTTTGCAAGTTGGTTAAGTGATGAGGCCAATGAGGCCAATCACATTAAACGTGATACCCCAGTCATGTGCATTATAGGAAACCCACCTTACAGCGGAGAAAGCTCTAACAAAGGGAAATGGATAACGAACTTAATGAATGATTACAAAAATGAACCAGGTGGAGAATTGAAATTGAATGAAAGAAATCCAAAGTGGATCAATGACGATTATGTTAAATTTTTACGTTTTGGTCAACATTTTATTGAGAAAAAAGGATCTGGGATATTGGCTTACATTAACCCGCACGGATACTTGGACAACCCCACATTCAGAGGAATGCGTTGGCATTTATTAAAAACTTATGATAAACTCTACATCATTGACTTACATGGCAATGCTAAGAAAAAAGAAATTTCTCCAGATGGATCCAAAGATGAAAATGTTTTCAATATTCGGCAAGGAGTCTCTATAAACCTATTTGTGAAAACAGGAGAAAAGAAAAAACACGAATTAGGGGAGATATTTCATTATGATCTATACGGAAAACGTGATTTTAAGTATAAATTTTTGAACGATAACAGCATCTCTTTAATTGATTTTAATAAGCTTCCCAATGTAGCCCCTATGTTTTACATGAGACCTAAAGACTTTAAAGTTGAAGAGAAATATTACCGTTTCTTCTCTTTAAAAGACTTGTTCTTGACCAATGGTGCTGGAATTACAACCGCTCACGATAAATTCGTGATCAAAAACCAAAGAAACGATCTTTTTGAATTTTTTGAAAAATTTCGTAATTCAAAAAGAAATGCAGAATTTCTTCATCGTGAATTTCACGTTAATCATAAAAAGGGGTGGAATATTTTAGAGGGGTATGACAATATTAAAAATGATCATGACTTGAACAAATACATTGAAAAGTTAGCATATAGGCCTTTTGATTGCAGATATATTTTTTTTGAAGATAAATTAGTCTGGAGAACAGCAAGGAGGGTAATGGATCATTTCCTTTTAGGAAAAAATGTGGGTTTAACCGTATGTAGACAGTTTAAAGCGGGTGATCACTACTTTCACGCCTTCATCACCAATCATATAACTGAAAGTTCTTTTGTGTCAAATCAGACCAGCGAGATAACATATGTATTTCCGTTGTACCTATATCCCAAAGATACAGGCCAAGCTCAGATCACCCCATCTGAAGAGCGAAGACCCAATCTGAACTCAGACATTGTTAACCAGATAAAAGACAATTTAGAACTGAACTATATGGAGGATGGAGAAGATAGCAATTCAAATACTTTTTCACCTCTTGATATAGTTGATTATATCTACGCGGTCTTGCATTCTCCAACATACAGAGAGATATACAAAGAGTTCTTAAAGGTAGATTTTCCTAGAATCCCTTATCCAAGAAACATAGACACCTTTTTAAGCTTAGTGAAACTGGGTAAAGAACTCCGCCAAACTCATTTATTGAACTTCAATATTACGAATTCAAATACCTACACATATCCAATAGATGGAGATAATGTGATTCGTAAGACACGATATTCAGAAGCTAAAGTATACATCAATGAAACTCAGTATTTTGACAATGTCTCTCCAGTAGAATGGAAGTTTCGTATCGGTGGTTATCAACCTGCTCAAAAATGGCTTAAAGATCGGAAAAATAGCCTCTTACAATTTGAAGACATCTTACATTTTCAAAGAATCTTATTCGCCCTTTCAGAAACAGACAGGCTGATGAACGAAATTAATACACTAGACTTTGAGCATGGAAGTTCAGACGAGTCACCAAAACTAATGTTAACTGCAAATTCTTGAAGTTGACCAAGTAGCGCAGTGCATCAAACAATAACAAGATGCAATTACGGGTAGGCACTCGTCGCTCACATTTAGCAAAAACTCAAACCCATGAGGTCATAGACCAATTGAGGGAATCCCACCCTCAACTTGACATTCAGGTCCTGGTATTCTCCAGCATCGGTGACCAAACTACTGGACCACTTCCCTCCACATATCCAGGCCTATTTACCAGCACCTTAGACCGCGCACTCATCAATGAACAGATTGACTTTGTGGTACACTCTCTCAAAGATCTGCCCACTCAACAAGCACCAGAGTTAGTGATTGCGGCAACCCCTAAGAGGCACTCTGCTTTTGATGTTCTAGTCACCTCGGATGGAACACCCCTGGACCAATTACCCTACGAAAGTACCATTGGAACATCAAGTTTGCGCCGTACTGCCCAACTTCTATCGGTGCGCCCTGATCTAAAAATTGAGTTGCTCCGAGGAAATGTTGATACGCGGGTTGAGAAAGTACTCAATCAGACACTTGGGGCAGCTGTACTTGCAGAAGCCGGTTTAAGTCGACTAAACATTGACACAAAATTCTTACAACGGATCCCAATGAATATAATGCTTCCTGCCCCTGGACAGGGAGCACTGGCCGTTGAATGCCGTAAAAATGATCTGTCAACCCTGCGACTTCTTGAGCGTATTAATTGCCCACTCACCCGTGCTACAACGGCGGCTGAGCGCACTTTTCTCGCTTCTACAGGAGGGGGGTGTTCCGTTCCTATCGCTGCGTACGCAGAACAACATGAGAATCAAATACGTTTGCGCGGAGAGATCTATTCAACCGACGGCCGTGAGTGTATCGCGGTGTGTGACACGGCTTCAGATCCTGTAACGCTTGGGAACCAACTCGCTCACAAAGCTATTGAGATGGGTGCAAAAAAACTCTTGAACCGTGAATAAGCCCCTCTCTGGTAAGCGCATTGCAGTGACGCGCCCCGTCCATCAATCTGACGAGATTTGCAAATTGCTAAAAGCTCGCGGTGCGGTCATCATTAAGTTCCCGACGGTTCGCATTGTCGCTACATCAAACCCTCAACCACTAAAAGAGGCATTCTCACGTCTTGAATCGTTTGACCGCGTTATCTTTACCAGTGTCAACGGAGTCATCCATAGCTGGCAATACGTCACTCCTCCATGGCCTAAATCTGTTAAAGTCGCCGCAATTGGACCCGCAACCGCTTCAGCACTTCGTGATAAAAATGTTGTTGTAGATGTTGTCCCTTCAGAATATATTGCCGAAGCACTGGTGTCATCACTTGGTCCTGTCAATCGCGAAGCAATTCTCTTACCAAGAGCATCAAAAACGCGTGCAGCCCTAGCCGAGCTCCTTCAACAAGGTGGAGCGGAGGTGACATGCGTGACGGCCTACGAAACCCACCTGAACCAACCCTCTGACTCAGCGTTAGCTACGCTTGCTCATGGGGTAGATATTGTGACCTTTACGAGCGGTTCCACAGTTCATGGATATATGAAAGTGACCTCTAATTTGAATTTATCGGCGACCGTCGCATGTATCGGCCCAATCACGGCCCAAGTTGCAACGGACGAAGGACTTAATGTTGATATCATTGCTGATACCTATACCTCCGAAGGGCTGGTAACAGCCATTGAGAATTATTTTGAATAACCTGAATAAGCATCATCGCCCCAGACGATTACGCATGACAGATGTACTTCGTCAAATGGTTCAAGAGACGCGCCTCTGTCCCGCAGACCTGATCTATCCTGTGTTTGTCACCCGCTCCAATCCAGGTCCAATTGATGCCATGCCAGATGTCTACCGACATACGATATCGGAAGCTGTAGACATTGCCCGTCGCGCAGCAGACGCTGGGGTTAGTGGACTCATGCTGTTTGGGATTCCTCAATCCAAAGATGAACACGCATCACGTGCTTTATCGGCTTCTGGTGTCATTTCAGACACCGTTGAAGCCATCAAGAATGAGGGACTTAACTTGGTCATCATAACGGATGTCTGCGTCTGTTCCTATATCTCCCACGGACATTGTGGCATCGTCCACGATGACGTGGTTTCAAATGATGAAACGCTTCCTGTATTAGCTCAGATGGCGAAAATCCACGCGGATAGTGGAGCAGATATAGTCGCTCCCAGTGCGATGATGGATCATCAGGTCCATGCCATTCGAGAAAAACTTGATTCCTCAGGTCATGAGCATGTTTCAATCCTTTCATATAGTGTCAAATATGCTTCCTCCTTCTATGGCCCCTTCCGAGACGCCGCTGGCGGAGCCCCTGCATTTGGTGACCGCAAAACTCATCAAATGGATAGTGCAAATCGCCTTGAAGCGATGCGTGAAGTTGATTTAGATATAGCCGAGGGGGCGGATTTATTAATGGTCAAACCCGCACTGGCTTACCTAGATGTGATTCATATGATCAGCCAACACCGTCCACACATCCCACTAGTCGCCTATAATGTGAGTGGAGAATACTCCATGGTAAAAGCCGCCGCAAAACAGGGCTATGTGGATGAAGCTTCTGTCGTTTTAGAAATATTGACCAGTATTCGCCGTGCAGGTAGCAAAAGTGTGATCACCTATCATGCCCTTGATGTTGCACGCTGGCTTCAAAAGAGCTAACTTACATGGCTATAGATATTCAAGAAAAGCGCATTGATGGAGTTGATCTTCGTGAACATGGCAAAGATGCCCACGGAAAAACAATCCATTCTGACCAACGATTATATATGCAATTATTGGTCTTCACTGGTCTGAGTGATATACAACGTAGTCTCTTTTATGGTGAGTTAGAGAAGGAGGGGATCAGCGGCGCTCTGTATGCAAGCCTTCATGATCCAAATGGAATTGGGTTATTGACCACTTCTGAAGATCCTCAGTTTTTCGTCACCCAACTCATTGACTTTTTGCAAGACTCCCCATTCAGAGGGTTAAAATGCCGCCCAGAGTGGACGATGGTCGGTCGAACCTATTCCATCGGCTATGAACAAGACCTCAATGAAACGCTCATAGAGCGGCCACGCAGATACGTATGTAACCCAGAGTGGCCTTGGGCGATTTGGTATCCTGTACGCAGGTCTGGCGACTTTGAATCCCTCAGTGCAGAAGAACGCAGAAAGATTCTGATGGAGCATGGTGGGATTGGTCTTGCTTATGGGCGGAGTGACCATGCTCACGATATACGGCTAGCTTGCCATGGTCTTGATCAAAATGATAATGACTTTGTCATTGGAATCTTAGGAAAGAAACTCCATCCTTTATCTGCACTCATTGAGCGCATGCGCAAGACCCAACAGACATCACGGTATCTCACCAATCTAGGACCGTTCTTTGTAGGACATGTCCTATGGCAAACCCAACTTCCTTGATTTGTCCGTGATGACAGGATATGAGCGATTTATGAAGGCTTGCCGGGCAGAACCCGTGGATGCCACACCCATCTGGATCATGCGGCAGGCTGGGCGCTATCTTTCTGAATATGTCCAACTCAGAAATCGTATGACCATGGAAGAAGCGCTCAATACACCAGAGGTCGCTGCTGAAATCACACTCATGCCCCTGGAACGTTTTGATTTAGATGCAGCAATTATCTTTTCGGATATCCTGCCTCCCCTTGCAGGGATGGGGCTTGATCTTTCATTTGTGCCCGACATTGGACCCACGATCGGAAGTCCCATCCGAAGCACGAAAGCCGTAGATCTTCTTGGAGTTCCACCCGCAAATGAAGTCATGGGGGCGACTCTGGAGGCCATTCATCTCGTTCAACAACAATTGAAATCTCGCCATATACCCCTCATTGGATTTGCAGGAGCCCCATTTACCTTGGCCAGTTATGCGATTGAAGGCGGCGCAACACGAACCTTTGCACTCACCAAGGAATTTATGTACTTAGAGCCCGCAGCATGGGATCGACTTATGATCAAATTATGCGGAGTCACCATTGATTATCTCAATGCTCAAGTTCATGCAGGTGTAGATTGCGTCCAGCTATTTGATTCTTGGGTTGGAGCCTTAAGTCGCTATGACTATGAGCGCTATGTACAGCCATATAGTCGCCGTGTGATTACGGCAATTGAGCCGAATATCCCCGTGATTCATTTCAGCACAAACACTGGAGCTTATTTAGATTCTATTGCCCAGGCCGGAGGCCATGTCATCGCCATGGACTGGCGAATTCCGATTGATCAAGGACGTCGGCTTGTCAACAAACCCGTCATGGGAAACTTAGACCCCTGCACACTTCTAGGTCCATGGCGTGAACTGTTGCCCCATGCCACTGAAGTCATGCAAAAAATCGGCGGAAACCCGGGGCATATTTTTAATTTAGGGCATGGTATTTTACCGACGACACCCATTGAGAATGTAGAGAGACTCATAGAGTTTATTCACAATTACGATCATGCCAAATCCTAAACCACAAATTGGAATTTTGTTTATGGCCTATGGTGGGCCCGATGGTCTTGATGAGATCCCAGGTTATCTTTCAGATATCCGGGCAGGCCGAACGACCCCAAAGAAAGTACTTGATGAAATTACGCGCAATTACAGGCTGATTGGCGGCTCCTCTCCGCTATTGAAACTCACCATTGAAACCATGGATGCCATCATGAAACTTGTGAATCTGCCCAATCAGATGGCGCACTTCAAGCCCTATTTAGGGATGCGCCATTGGGCACCATGGATAGAAGAGACCGTAGGACAGATGATTGATGATGGAATTAAGCGCTCTGTCAGCCTTGTTTTGGCACCTCAATATAGCGGAATGAGTATTGCAAAGTATCAGAAGAAGATTCATGCGGGGCTCAATTTCTATCGCGGTGAAATTGATTTTTCCCATATTCAGAGCTACCATGATGACCCAGGATTGATTGAAGCATTTGCTCATCGGGTTCAGATCGGACTGGAGCGATTTTCTGTAGAAGAGCGCCCTAGTGTTCATGTCATATTTAGTGCTCACAGCCTACCTGTCCGAATCGTTAAAGAGAAAGACCCCTATCCTATCCAATTCAAGGAGACTGCTGCTCTTGTGGCCGATGTCGCCGGCCTTGCAACTGATCAATGGTCCACCTGCTATCAGTCTGAGGGGCGGAGCCCTGAACCCTGGCTCGGGCCACAATTAGAGGATTATCTGGTTGAGCTAGCGGATCAGGGGATCCATAACGTCATCAGTATTCCTGTAGGATTTGTATGTGATCATGTTGAGATTCTCTACGATATAGATATTGAAGCCCAAGCCGTCGCTAAGAAATACAACATGCGTCTGGAGCGTCCTCCATCTCTCAATAGCGATCCCATATTTGTCAAGACTCTGGCAAGATTAATCCGAAAGCAGGCGGTGAGTGCCCAATGGTTAAATGAATGAAACGAACCGTGATCATTGGAGGCGGAATCAGTGGATTGAGTGCTTCATGGACACTGTGTCAAGCTCCTGATTCTGGCGAGGTCCTTCTACTTGAGCAGAGAGACCGACTCGGAGGATCCATCTATACAGAACATGATCACGGGTTCATGATTGAGCATGGGCCTGATGGTTTTCTGGCCAATAAACCAGAAGCCGTTGAGCTTTGTAAGTCTTTGGGATTGTCTCTGCAAAGACCGAATGACTCTCAGCGTGGGGTCTATTTGCGACGGGGCCACAAGATGTATTTATTACCAGGTGGTCTCTTGCCACAGCGACAATGGCCATATATCCGCTCACCCCTTCTGAGCTCACTTGGTAAACTCCGCCTCTTTCTGGAACTTGTGGTTCCTCCCAAGCAAGACGCATCCGATGAATCCGTTGCACATTTCTTTATCAGGCGATTTGGACGCGAGGCCTTTACGAATCTTATTAAACCTCTGTTAGGTGGGTTTGCGGGCGACGATGTTGAGCATCTGAGCATGCAAGCCATCCTACCTCATTTAAGGCATCTTGAATCAAATTACGGGAGTTTAATTTTAGGTGCACATCGCATCGGTGCAGATAAACACCAGGCAGAATTTCGGACTCTTCCCAATGGACTCTCGTCATTGATTGATGCTCTATATGAATCTTCAAAAGACCGTATCCGACTTGGATACACAGTGACACACATCAAGCGATCAGACACTCACTGGAATGTGCATATTGATGGACAATCTCCCATCTCTGCGAGTCATATCATTTTTGCAGTGCCTGCATGGGTGGCGGCCAAAATCATCCATTCAGTGAATGCAGAATTAGCGGCCTTGCTTTTTGAAATCCCATATCGATCAGGAACGATGATTCATTTAGCGTATCACAAAAAAGATGTGAAGCAGTCACTGCGAGGGCATGGTCATTTAATTGCATCGGAGGAGGCGATCTCTGCATGTACGTGGAGTACCAACAAATACACTGGACGCTCCTCCGCAGAAACCCAATTATTTAGGCTCTACCTACGAGGCACGGATTTGCCAGATCGCGATGTGATCATGAAAGCGCGTTCAGAATTGGAGAAAGCCTTAAACATTACGTCTACCCCGATGCTCACCAGAATCTATCATCATCAAGATGCTTTACCACAATATCAATTGGGGCATCAAGAACACATTGAAAAAATTCAAAGCATGATTGAATCCATGGATGGCCTGTACCTCACTGGAAATTACCTTGTTGGAGTAGGAATTCCAGACTGCATCCGTCTCAGTACACTGGTCGCAAACCGAGTTCTTGAACGGTAATTAGGTTGTATTCAGCGTATCTGAAAAAATGATGTTGTCACCTGTGAGAACAGATGGTATAGATGACCATACGATAAAACAGTTATCCATACGATAATACTATACACCAATAACTTAACTATCATCACACTGAGAGTGTTCGTCTGTTTTGCTTACTGATGGCATCCTCATAGGCCGTTGTATTTTTGGGAGAATCGTTGACCAATTTCTGCCGAGACTTATCTACGCTGCTTTCGAAATTGAGCCTCTATTGTTACCCTTCATTGTTACTGTAACAGCCTGTACAATTCATCTTCAACAATCGTGATAATCCGTTTTGCACACCCACCAACAACTCCTAGTTTACCCCATGCAAGGTGCAGGTGTTGAGTAACGAATGGATAATTGCCGCATATTGAGCCGCTTCATGATAGCCAGCAACAGATAATTCTTTCGTCCTATTACAATCGGGCGAACTCTATTTTTTAGATATTGGCATCAATCTCTACCTCCCCGTCATCCAATAATCATGTCAGCTCTCCCAACATACCATGCAAGTTGACCACCTGCTTCCAAGATACCAGATTTATCATCGCATTTGACTCCAAAACGCCTTTCATATCAATGGTGCTATATGGGGTAATCGTATGGATACCTCCCTTCGCTCAGTGTACTGATGGACATGATCATAATCCATCGGCATTAACTATTTGTCTAGAAGGGGCTGGAATCAGAGGGGCACTGTCTAAAAAGCAGCAGATGAGAAGGATATCGCGTTGTTACAAAAGAATAACGAACCATGATTTGCTTGCAAAAACTTTGTGCTTATTGGGTTTAGAGCGTTAGCATTTGACGTATCGCTTTAGTGGGCGAATATTCGCTTAACCGATTAGGCGGTAGGGTGGTCCACAGAATCTTATCTTAGTTATGTGTGTTTTAGTACTAATCAGATGATACCCTAAGGCTCTAACTCTTTTGTAACAACTCTAATGATTAAACGCTATAATGGTGTTCTATATTATTAGAACATTTTGATTTGTAATCATGGGTTTATCTTCTCTATCAAATGTCGCATAAAACTATTCAACCCCTGGCCACAGAGGCTATAATAATTTCGTTTTTGTTGACTAAGTCCAAAGAAATCGGCAGATAGGGCTTGACCCCTCTCCAAGTTAATAAGCTTGCCTTCATTTTGCATGGTTGGACCTTGGGTCTGTTGGATCGTCCGCTAATTGATTATAGCCCGAAGCGTATCCAAGCTTGGAGGTTTGGTCCAGTAGTTGTAGGAATATATCACACTTTAAAGCATTTTGGTAATAATTTGGTAACAATTGATCATATCAAAACTAGATATCAGTTCGGGAAGGATGACACTTCAAAATATGAAGATGTCATTTCTGTGGATATTGAAGAATTTATGCAAAAAGACACAGAAAGTACTAGTCACTTAGATTGGGTGTATAACGTTTATTCCGATTTAGACGGTGCATAATTGATTAACTACACGCACTAGGCTGGCGGACCATGGGATCAGTGTCGTGCAAAAGGATTAGAAGTATTTGGACTCGGAGGATCAAAGCATATTCCCGATCATGTGATTCAGCCTTACTATGAAGAGTATATTAAGAACAACCTATAGTTTTGAAAGATATCAATCTAAATTTAGACAATCAAGATGGTAGCCAACTCAAATCTAAGCTTTCGGATAAATTCTCATTTGATACTGACATACTTCCTGAATTTTGGAGATGCCAAAGAACTGTTGGTGGTTTATTCAAGTATTTGATTGACAAATTTTTTCCTAATGTCATTGCATTGGCTCGTTGGGTTTTGTTGGTGATTCTTCTCATATCTTCGGTCAACTACTGCACTTCTCATATCAGGCAAGCGCTCTGTCAGTGGGGGTGGGGGGAGTCCAAGCATTGCGAAAAGCGTCCTCCTGATTGGAATTGATCATTGTTCCCTTATGAAATGTTGCTGAAAGTCATAGGGGCATTAATATTTAAATATTTTCCGATTTTATTGAGAAAAAGCTCACCATAAGAAATGATGCATCATGCTCTTGGAGGGTGGCTTCAAATATTTCCTCCTATTGAAGATAAAGCGAATTATTGTCAGTCATATTGTATATTCATTTTCGCGGATTATATCTTACCTGATGGGAGTAGCGGGTTAGTGAGTCAAACTGAAGGCACCCATCAAGCAGTTTAATGGGCTTCAAGCCAATTCGGACCGCTTCCCAAGTTCACTTCTATTGGGACATTTAACTCCATTGCCTTAATCATACAGGATTGAACGATCTCTTCGACCTCCTTCAGTTCCCTCATTAGGACTTCAAAAACGAGTTCATCATGAACTTGAAGAATCGCTCTTGATCGCATCCCTTCATGCTGTAACTTGTCATCAATGGCAATTGCTGCGAGCTTAATCATATCAGCCTGTGTCCCTTGAATTGGCATATTGACAGCAATTCTCTCGGCGGCAGATCGAACTGCATTATTACGTGATTTTAAGTCTGGCAGATATCGACGGCGGCCCATCAGCGTTGAGGCAAAGCCACGTTCTTTTGCCAACTCAACTTGGCTTTGAATGAATTGCCAGATCCCTGGAAAAGATTCTTGATGGGCGGTCATTAAATTCTGAGCTTCTTTGCGTGAGCAACGAAGTCCGCGAGAAAGTCCAGATGGAGAAAGTCCATATGGGATACCATAATTAACAGCTTTAGCCTTGTTTCTCTGTTCACGAGTGATCTCAGAAGCATCTATTTTATAGATTAGGGCAGCAGTTTCGGTATGCGGATCACGTCCAGTTTCAAAAAACTCCTTCAACCCTTTATCTCCGCTCATATGAGCGAGGATTCGTAATTCAATTTGTGAGTAATCAGCAGACAATAGACAGTAGTCATCTGGGGCAACAAACGCGCTCCGAAGTTGACGGCCTGTTTCATCGCGGATTGGAATATTCTGAAGAGCAGGATCCGACGAGGATAAGCGCCCAGTGGCCGCAGAAGCCTGATTAAATACAGTATGTATCCGATTGGCTGGAGTCACTATCATTCTGGACAAGTTATCTACATATGTCCCTTTGAGTTTTGCAGCCTTGCGCCAATCCATAATCAGCGCAGCGACCCGATGGTCGGTTGCTAGATCTAAGAGAACATCTTCTCTTGTAGAAGGCTTTCCCGATGGCGTTTTTCGCCGGACTGGATACCCTAACTTTTCAAATAGAATCTCCCCAACCTGCTTTGATGAGGCAATATTGAATGTTTCTCCTGCCTGCTCATAGATTTCGTTTGCTGCACGGTCCAGGTCATCTTGTATTTGCGGTCCAAGTTCATCTAACACGGAGAGGTTGAGTTTTACTCCTGCTGCTTCCATGTCTGAAAGAACATAAATCAGAGGAAATTCTATTCGCTCAGCAACTTCAGAGAGATTCGTTTCATTGAGTTTTTGGCTCAATGATTTTTGCATTTCTAGGGCATAATCTGCCCTCTCACAGGCATAGACCCTAAATTCCTCAGCGCTGACATCTCTGGGATTTTTTTGCAGTCTTCCTGATCCAAGGATGCTATCTAACGACTGGGGTTCATAGCTCAGTTCTTGCTTTGTGACCGTCTCAAAACGATGATTCTGATCGGGAGACAGCAGATAGTGGGCAATCTGTGTGTCAAAGAGTTTGCCTCGTACTGGGACGAAGCATTGCCTCAGTCGTACGAAAAGCGATTTTAAATCGTGACCTATTTTCTCAACTTTTAGGTTAGAAAACACAGATGCTAGAATTCGGATGACCTCCGATTCACTGGTGCCGTCAGAGAGTGGAAGAGGGATATAGACAGCACTTCGTGGTGCCCACGAAATCCCCATCCCCACCCAATCCGCACGAACTGGTGATTCAGAAGTCAAAATGGCAGATAATCCAACCCTTTGGGTATCTTTCAAAGATTGCTCAAAGGTTTTTAATTCCTCAATGGTCTCAATGACGCGATAATTCGCATCCGTTGATTGATAGCTTTTCAAGAAACTCTCTGTAGCAAATTCTTCGGTTTGAAATAGTTCAGCTCCCAAAGACATTCGGCGAATCAGCGAATTAAACTCATATCGACGAAAAAACGATAGAGCCTCTGCGGATCTTGGATTACGCACTTGGCATGCCTCCCAATCAATCTTGATGTTAAGATCGGTTCGGATTGTGACAAGATCCTTGCTAAGGCGAACCATATCAGGATTAGCTGTTAGGGCTGTTCTCCATCGTTTACTGGTGTAGGTGGATGCTTTGCTTAAAATATTCTCAATCGTCTGATCCTGTTGCACCAGTTGTGCGGCTCCCTTTTCCCCAATACCCTTTGCACCAGGAACATTATCACTACTATCGCCCATCAGTGCAAGCATGTCAATGAAATTTTCAGGTGCTATCTGGTATTTTTCTCTGAAAACATCTTCGGTAAGTCGCTGAAAGCCCGCACCATGCCGAGGACGTAGCATCTCTATACGGGAGGAAAGCAATTGCTGAAAGTCTTTGTCTGGAGAAACAATCACCGCATGATCGCCAGAGGCATCTGCGCGCCGTGCTAGCGTTCCAATGACATCATCGGCCTCAAACCGATCCGCCTGCAATATGGGAATAGAAAGAGCCTGTCCTAATTCTTTGATCCGAGGAAGATTCTCAATCAGTGCATCGGGGGGAGCATCTCGATGGGCTTTGTAATCTGCATAAAGATCATTTCTAAATGTTTCACCCGGACCATCAAACACAATGGCCGCATACTCTAACCCGACTTCCTCAATCAAATTAATCAAGGTGGTTGTAAATCCATACAAGGCGCTGGTATTTTCTCCTCGAGAATTGATTCTCGGACGACTTAAGAATGAAAAATGGGCGCGATACGCGAGCGCCATTGCATCTAAAAGAAATATTTTCATGGTTCCAATGCTTCTACACTGTGAGTCTGTCCAGAATTCTCTACAAGGTTCATCAATTCTTCAAGGCCAATAATTGAGACACCCAAAGTCTTGGCCTTGTTCAATTTACTGCCTGCATTGTCTCCCGCCAACAAATAATTCGTTTTTTTACTAACGCTCCCCGTCACCTTTCCTCCATGCGATTCAATCCAACTACGTGCCTCTGAGCGTGTCTTCCCTTCTAACGTTCCACTGATGACAAATGTCTTCCCCTCTAATGATTTTGATGAGATAACCTCGTCGGTTGGAACGAACGAAACACCCGAGGACTGCAACTTCGCAATGAGATCACGATTTGTTTTTTCTACAAACCATCCCATAATTTCTTCCACTAAAGTTGGGCCAACTCCATCAATGGCAAACAGGGGCGACACTGTGTTCTGAAGCTCATTCAATAATTCATTCAACTTCAAATCCTCTGAATTCATTTCTTTCATACATGCAGAAACAGGATCGTTCAGATGCATTTTTTGGAGTAAGATCTTGGAGAGGAAATGCTTATTCTGATCTCGATTCGGTGATACTTTTTCCTCAATGAGTCCTACATTTTCGGCCATGGACATCAATTGTTCAATTGAGAATTTTTTAAGTAACAAGCGTGCGGTTATTGCCCCGATGCCTTTAACTCCAAGTGCAACCAATACTTTTTCTGGCCCACGATCACGGCTCCGTTTAATGGATCCAATGAGCTCCGTAGTTTTCTTCTGAGCAAATCCTTCCAGCGGTAGAAGGGCATCTTCTGTGAGTGAAAATAGATCTGCTTCGTCAGAAATTAAACGAGATTCAATGAGGGATTGGACAGTATTGGGGCCTAACCCTTCAATATCTAAACCTTCCTTGGATGCAAAAAAGATCACTCTTTGCAAGATCCGTTCAGAGCATTGCTCATTGGGGCAAAACAAATCAACCCCGTCACGCTTTTTTACCAGTGCATCTTGGCAGACAGAGCATTGCTTGGGAGGGATAATTGGAATTTCTTTGCCTGACCGCAGTTCTTTTAAGGGTCCTACAACATATGGAATAACATCTCCAGCTCTTTTGATGGTAATCTGATCTCCTATGCGTAGATCAAGTTGCTCAACTTGGTCATAATTATGAAGCGTAGCATTGGATACAGTAACCCCACCAACAAAAACAGGGTCAAGGTTTGCAGTGGGGGTAATCCGCCCAGTTCTTCCAATCTGATATTTAACAGAATCAAGTCGTGTAACAGCTTCCTCCGAGGGAAACTTCACCGCGATCGCGCCGCGCGGATCTTTCCCAACGATACCCAATTTATTTGACCTGAAGGTATCTGATATCTTTACGACAACACCATCAATTTCAAATGGCAATGTAGGTCTCTGATTCTGCCACCAGTCAACTCGCGATACAACCTCACCGAGAGTTGGAGCCAATTCTATATCTGGAGAAATTTTAAATCCTACCTGTTGCAACCAGTTGAGTCGCTCAAAATGATCCACTGGGAAAAAATCATCAGGGTACATCACATCATAGGCATAAGCCGTGAGATCTCTCTTTGCGGTGAGTTGGGCATCTTTTTGTTTTAGTGATCCAGAGGCAGTATTGCGCGCATTAACATAGACAGGTTCGCCTGATTCAACCCGCTGCTGATTCAACCTTTCAAATGCCTCTTTTGTAAACAACACTTCACATCTAACGACCAAGACATCGGGGGGATTGGGGCCGTCTAGAACAGGAATTCGTAACGGTACCGTCTTAATCGTGCGAGCATTGGCCGTGACAAGATCACCAACATCCCCGTTACCGCGGGTCGCAGCTTGAACGAGGATGCCTTTCTCATATCGTAGAACTAAAGTCAGTCCATCAAACTTGGGTTCCACAACATATTTGAAATCATGATCTGGTAACAGTTTTTGATTACGAATCTCCCATGCCTTGAGGTCTTGGGAATCAAATGCATTGGCCAGACTTAGTACAGGGCGGACATGGGTTGTTTTTAAGAAATCTGAATCTAAATCACTTCCTACTCGCTGTGTTGGAGAATCAGGTGTGAAAAGCTCTGGATTGTCTTGTTCCAGAGTGACGAGCTCTTGAAACAGCTGATCGTATTCCGCATCCGAGATTGTGGGGTGAGACAAGACATAATATTGATAGGCGTGTTTGTTGAGACAGGCACGCAATTCGGCAGCACGATCTGCTATGCTGGTTTCCATACCGCAATTATCTCCAAACTCCGATGATACTCCCCATGAGTAGGTATACGATCAAGTTATAGGCTTGATTTAACAGAAAAACACCATTGCCTTTATTCTCCCAGGCCACACTCTGCCACCCAGTAGTTAAAGCAAACCCTAGCCATGCCACAAAACCAATGGTTAGCCCTCCAAACAAGGTGTCCATATCCATCTCAGTAATAAGTAAGGAAAAAACATAGGCTGTAAAAATTGATCCAACGAATGATCCTCCATATGACTTAACAGGATTGAAATTCTCTCTGATTTTCTCTTCAGTAAGGTCCATCATCTTCATCCAGATCTTACCAAAGATTGGCCCATACCATAGAGAGCCCACAATCATTGGCAATAGAATTGCAACGACGAATGCGATCCAATTTTCAGGTAAATGCATGACACATAAATGTTTGATGACTCATTAACGATCTGATGATGTAATTGTCTCAGACCAAATCGCACAGACCGCCCCACATGGATCTTGAATGACCGCATATTGCTTGCTTTCCATGATGACGGCAATGGGTTTAATCACTCTACCTCCTTGATTGATACACATCTGTAGACTCTTCTCCAAGGATTCAACTTCAAAATAAGGGATCCAGACGGGTGGTACCCCATAGTTTGTGTCACGATTGTGACAAATTCCGGCAATTAACTCTCCATTCTCTGTCATGATATAATCGTTATACTCACCCACATCTACGGCCTCTGATTTCCATCCAATGACATCGGAATAAAAACCTCGTAGAACCTCGGCATGATCAACCGTCAAATCAACCCATAGTTTAGATGTTGGCATGGTAGTTTATCAGTTTGGAGGCTAAACTATTAAGGTAATATACTAATATAAATGCTTAATGAATCCGAAATCAAACATGTGTGATGATTATTGTCTCACATGCAAGATCATTGAACACTTTCTCTGACAGCTCTCAAAATTAAAGTACGGGATATCAGAGATATTCTAAATTCTATGCACTTAATCTCTGAATTGTAATTCTTCGTAATTGAGTATGTTTCAATGATATTGACTATATCAATCATGATTAGGAACAATATATCACAAATTTCTATCTCCTCATCTGTGCCACTATCTCATCAATCACACCAGGATATGTTCTATAATCATTTACGCTCTAAACCCTAATCAGCGGTTTGTCAACTGCCCGACTTGTGGATCATTTTTATTAAAACTGAACTAGCTATTCAGTACACTTCAAGTTAGGGACATCAAAAGATGAGATATTTAAGTTTTGCTTAAAACACTTCTAAGACCATGAAATATGATCCAGATCATAGTAATCTTCACGTAGAAGCATTGCTCACATTACGATTCTATTTTCATGCGCATTCAAAAATTTTACTCCTATTTTTTCAGTGTGAATGACTGTGCATTTCTTGTGTGTATTTTGTTGATTTTTGAAAGGGGTTTTTGCTGTATAATTGCACTGATTTCAGCTAATCTCCATTTATGCCAACTGCTTACAGACCTCATCACCGTTTTTATCGATCAAATCAACAATCCACTCCGTCAGTAGAAGCGACTACCTTAGAAACATTGACTGTCGAAAAGGTACTCTACGAAATTCAACTGATTGGGAATCAGGATTGGATCCTTGGACAAAGAAAAGGGCATTCATGGTATTCCGAGGATGATATCCACTTAGCTGAGGCCTCTCAAATCATGGCTATTCGGATTCCAGCTCGCAGAAATTGACTAGATCCTCTACAATCACAATCCTTGACTCCTATGCTCAACATTAGGCAATGTCACCACATGCGGGGTAAAGCACTTCAATCGTCCTATCAGGTTTTGCCACTAATAATGATTTATTTCACTAACGGTGTCAATAATTATATTATTAGGACTATTATGAATTATTTTAAATTAAACCCATGAGTTCTGATTTTTCAAAAGTAAGCCCTGCTGGTTACACCTATCTCTTGAGCAGATTGAATTAAGGGGAATGCCGAATTTCCACAGATCCTATGTTGCAACATCATGGGGGCGCAAGCAGAATGTAAAGGGAAATCATGTTGAAGACATCTTCTCATCTCATTATTGGCCAGGCGATACCATTGGAGACCACCTAGTATTTGCTCTAAAGTATGATGGTGTGCGTTTGAGCTCATTGAAAATTATCTTTGAGTCCATTTCAGAAAATGAAATTACCGAATACATTAAATCTAATCCCACAGGAAAATACGCCCGACGTATTTGGTTTTTTATGAGTTTTTGACAGGACGCACTCTACCAATTGAGAATGTTTCTGGGGGTAAATATTAGAAGCACTAGATCCGAAGTTGTATTACACGTTGGTTCTACTGCGTTTTCTGTGGAATTGATTAAATTTAGTCAAACTAACCTTTACA
>JAPOTS010000010.1 GCA_026709065.1 Bacteroidota bacterium | reverse complement strand
CGTTGCTATCCTCTTCTTCTGCGGAGGTTTAGACCTGTACCCACAAATATCGTGCTAGAACCAAGGGAATTATATCAGTATAAACTCTCAAAATGAATTCAGCTAATGTTCGTTAGAGAGAGATTAGCAGCATCAGAGCAATTACATCTTCCCATGAGCAAGTCGAAACAGGTGATTGACACAAGGGAAAAGTTGGCCGTCATATTGCTCCCTCAGCAGGAATACAACGATCAACTGTGTGTTATAATGAAACTGGGTTTTCAGACCTACAGCAAAAAGTGGATTCTGTTGGAGTTAAATCTTTGAGTAATCTTTGAAATATGTTATCCGGTTGACAAATTTGGTGAATGTTGCATTCGGCAGTGGCGATGTCACACGACATATATTGGTGTGTGAATGGATAGAAAGGATTGTTTCCGCTGGCAGCTAGGAGAACCATCAAACAGATCAATGAGGTTTCACTCATGGATATTCCACTCATTCTAATTCCCCAAAGAATCTAAGCAACCAGTCAAAACAGATATTCAAAGAAGTGGCTACTTGCCCCAGGAGGAGCAATGCTTACTTCTTTTATCATATGCATTAAGCAGGTGCTTGCTGAAAACTGTCGTTTGAGGAGTTTTCTTTCCTAGCATTAAAGTCATCCAACTTCACCCATTCCTTCGGAGGCAGACTCTTCCACTGCGAAAGTAAACGCCTAAACCAATTTACATATAGATCTCTTCTGTACTTCCAAGTGCGTCACAAAGCTCATTATGACTAATGATATTGGCTACCTCTGAATCTGGTGGTGAGTCTTGATCAATTTCTAGTCTTTCGGCAAGAAACTGTTCAGCGGCAGAACTAGTCTTATCTTCAGACAGCGTCATTTTCACATCTAAGCGAATAAAATGCCGCGTCAGTATTTTGTGGACTGCAGCCATTTTTGATGGCTTATAGATTAGGTCAAGCGTAGAAATTAAGATGACGACTGCTGGCAGAATAAATCTGATCCATCCACTTTGTTCAATGAACACATAACCGGAAATACCTGTTAATGCGATGATGGAAAACGATGTAACTCCAGCAAGAAACTCATAGTGTTTTTGGCGAGCACTATTGTAACGGGCTGACCTTTGTACTTCAAATTGCACATCGCCATAGTCCGTGCCTAAATGATCTCTAAGGAATGTCATTTTTTTGGTGGTGGTGGTTTTGATGGAGGAGGTTTTCGGGGAGGACTATACTTTTGTCCTGAACCTGTACCCTGTTTAACTCGCGAAGGTCCTCCCTGTTGATCAGATGGTTTAGGAGTGTGACCTTTCTTGTTCATATGTACGTTGTTTGTGAGAATTAATTTTCGAAAATAACGATGCACGATACACACTGTCTAACAATTACTTAACGCCCCTCACAAAACACCAAAATTTCGATAAAAAGTTCCATCCAGTCCCTCTGGGTGCGTTTTTTCGGCGAAGTTTTTTTATGCTCTCTGTGGAGCGTTGGATTTCCAAGTTTCCACTCTGAGTCAAAAGTGTGCATAGAAGCCAATCAGTTGCGTTTTTTGATGAAAAAAAGTTGGATGGTTCTCAGAACACTCAAAGCTTGCCAATATTTGACACGTTCAAGTGCTCATCTTCGCGGTTTTTTGAACTTATTTTCATGGATGATGAGACAAATCTTTACCCACCAGTTATCGCTTACGCAGTGTCCCCATTGAGGACATTCAACTTGATCTAAATAGTCGTGAACCGTTTATCGCATTCCTCTTTGATATTCAGTCAATCTTGACCAATAATGCCGCATGTGAAAAGTTGACGGCGTTGTTCAAGACCCACAACCCTAAGGTCAGTAAACATCGTGGTCGCCCATGCATGAATGTCTGAGTTGTGTTTTTATTGGTAGCCCTCAAACAGGAGTTGGGGTTGTTTCAACTAACTTTGAAACAATACCCTCACGGTTGGATTGTCAAGGGAAAGGCTGGTATTTTGATGGATTTAGGGGTTCCCCTAGCGATCATAGAAGATGAATATCAGTTTGTACTTGGGGTATGGGATTGAGTGTAAAGGGACGGATATTGATATAGCTGCACCGTTAGTGCAATCCATTGATGGCCAATATCTACATCTGACCATGACCTGCTCGTTGATCTGGGATTTTACGGCCCAGAAGTGCACGAGCAATTAGAGACGAAGACGAATTTGGTAGTCATTGTGATGTCCAAGAAGGGGCGGTTGTCCAAGGAGGAAAAAGAGCGTCAGAATACAGAGGAGTACAAGGAGGCCCGTCAGGGGCATTCACGCGTGGAGTCGTGCATGAATGTACTGAACCATCCGGGATGCGATTGATCCGAGAGGTGAGCAAAGAAGGATTTGAGCGGGTTGTTGATTGCATGTTGTTGTAGTCAATATTCATCGGTTGGGAATCTTGATTAAACAGAAGGAACTCAAGCGATTCCGACGCAAAGAGAAGCGTGAAAAACGGAGCAAAACAAGAACGCTCATTTGAGCGGATACCAGAGGTACGTCAAGTCAATACGAATTCTTATAATTTGCTTTTGAAATGCATAATTACGGGGTTGTAGACGATGAAAATTCGACAATTTGACGAAATTTGAACCTCCGAATGTGGAATGACCTGAAAAATGTTAATCAGAATGAGGTCACAAAATTCAAAATCTCAAAAAACGGGGTTTTTCTGACGGGCACTACTTAATGATCTTGTTCGTGAATGCATTTGATTGAATAAAGATGGTTATCACTGGAAACTACGATTTCTCTACCCTCTGAATATATTGGTGATGAATGAGATTGATGCAGAAATTCACCCGTAAATCCATAGATTTTGCAAAATATGTTGATCAAAACGATTTTTTGGGCTTCATTAACCTAAATGAGTTGGGTATATAGGACTATACCGAACTTTTTGCAAAACCTCAGGATCAGCTTCCAAAAACGTATCAGAAGTGCTTCAGTGCACTATTTTTCTAAAACGCGGAAGTTTTGCAAACACCTCTACCATTAGAAATTGATTAGGCTCAGACTGGATTGATCGCATTCTTCGATGAATAGTACAGCGTGGATCATCAAAGCTACCACGGAAAACTACAGATGCCTCAACTATGAAATTAGCAAAAATAACTGCCCAAGATACCTATAAATATGAGTTTTCAAAATTTGACCTCAACTCAAACCACCGAAGTCAAGATAAGCCACGATAATGTAATTTGACCTTGGCTTAAAGACATCTCATCTACACAGACATTTCAATTTTCTGCTCTTCCACTCTGCAAAAAATCCCTCGGTTGACAGCGCGTTGCATGATGTAACCAGTCATCGTCCAGCTTAGCCCAAACCTTTTGGAAAGCATTGAAAAATTTTCCGAATCTTGCAAATAGTCAATCACCTTGGCTTCAAAGGATGAAGTGAAACGTATCCGCGCATCGAATTCGCCCTAGCTCCATGTTCTGCAAACTCTACCAGACTCTGGATTCCGAAGCGCCTTCTCGCTAATAATGGAAGATCTTAAATTCGTTTCAAATTACACGGGTGCGCCATGATGACTCTGATGATTTTTTGGGGCTACTTTTTTGTAGCAACACCTTAGTCGCTGCCACTGCCCGCCGAGAATACTCAGCATCATCTATAAATAGATCTGGGTGTGCATCCAAGAAATGTGTGCTCAGTTGCGCCTGTTGCCATGCTTCGCTTTTCATGACCTGACGACAGAATTTACGCGTCGTCTTCACACCTGCAATAAAATAGTCTCCTAATGCTGCAATCATTCGCATGGTCGCTTCATCACGCGATACTCCCCATGTAATGACCTTTGAAATCAATGGATCATAATGGATTGGAACCTCACCAGATTCTGTGATACTGGAGTCTATTCGCACTCCAACGCCTGCTGGAATCTGATGGAATGAGATGATACCTGGGCTTGGTAAAAATTTAGAGTCTGGATCTTCAGCATAAATGCGACACTCAATTGCATGACCATGAATACTTAGATCGCTTTGAGTAAATTTTATAGGCTTCCCTTCTGCAATACTGATTTGCTCAGCGACAAGATCAAGACCTGTTATATACTCTGTGACTGGATGCTCCACCTGAAGGCGCGTATTCATCTCCATAAAGTAGAAGTTATTCTCCCGATCAAGTAAAAACTCTATGGTTCCTGCTCCGACATAATTGCAAGCTTCGGCTACTTGAATTGCGGCAGCACCCATTTTTGTCCTCAAATTCTCTGTCATGATCGTTGCTGGGGCTTCTTCAATTAGCTTCTGATGTCGTCGCTGAATTGAACATTCTCGCTCGAATAAATGAACACAATTGCCGTGAGAATCTGATAAGATTTGAAACTCAATATGACGTGCATGATCAAGGTATTTCTCAATGAAGATGCGTTCATCTCCAAATGAAGAAGAAGCTTCACTCTTTGCAAGATGGATCGCACTTTTCATTTCTTGAGCATTGTGAACTTTGCGCATTCCTTTACCCCCACCTCCGGCTGCTGCTTTGACAAGCACCGGATAACCTATTGATTCCGAAATTGTAAGTGCCTCTTCAAGATTGGTGACTCCTCGTGGGGTTCCAGGAATAACAGGAATGCCATTAGACTGCATCAATTGCCTGGCCAATACTTTATCTCCCATATCACTTATTGCCTTGGCAGGAGGCCCAATAAATAAAACTCCTAATTCATTGCAGGCATGGGCAAATTCGGCGCGCTCGGACAGAAATCCATATCCAGGATGAACTGCATCCGATCGGCTCAATCTGGCTATTTCAATGATCCGCTCTATATTCAAATATGAATCCAATGAGCGAGGAGGTCCTACACAATAAGCTTCGTCTGCATAGACTACATGCGCACTTTCCCTATCTGCTTCACTGTATATTGCGACTGAGTGTAGTCCAAGCACCCTGCATGTACGCATGATGCGCAGAGCAATTTCCCCGCGATTTGCAATGAGTATTTTTTTTATTCTTGGCATGACTCAACTTCAACTATTTTCTGTCATAGTGTTGATATTTGTTAATCTTATGTTGTAGTATGAACTAGACTCTGCCAAGTTAAGGATTGCTGATCACCCAACCACAACTGGTGATGTAAGTGCCATAGTATTTATTTTTCTAGATTACGTATCGAGAATCATTTAATTCACATATAACTTGAGGAATGAGTTCCAATTCACAATAAGCCGGTAACTCTCATAAAGTAGGGGGATTGACAGGATTTCACAGATTGGGAGGAGTGTGTGAAACTTTGATTAACAAACGAGTTCAGATATATGTATTGGTTATCTTGTTTCATTCATTATTACCTAAATTGGGTATTACGGACGTTGTGAGACATGAATAGGAAGTTAGTTGACACCTATTTTGGGGGAGGCAGGTTGGGTATGTAGACCGAGAAAATCACGGGAACATGAAATAAATATCAGCTGATATTCAATAACAAATTAGATCATCCCCAAAACAGAAGGACCTTAATCAAGGATTAAGTGGAGTTAAACTCCCATATATGGGCTATCGATCGCAAATAACGGCCTCAGATCACTCAAATACAACGAGCGCTCACTCTAGGTCAAACTTGAAGCCGTATACGTACTCTTCCCACTGCGAAGAAACGTAAAGATGATCGCCGTGCAGGAGGAAATCCATAGTGGAAATGCTTTTCATGTCATCGGGCGGATGGAAGATTATTTTTCTTGCGAGGTTGTAGTCGTTTTCAGACAAATCAAAAACGTAGTGGTCATAAATGGGGACTCTTACAATCAGAAAACGAGAATTGATGAACTTCATCTGCGCTATAAAGGAGAACGAGCCTGGTTCCATCCCAGCGGGGGCTCCGTTGGGGAGACCGACAGGTTTGAAGTTGTGAACTTCGCTTCCTGCGAATCGGATGGTGCGCAGATGTCTGAAATCATCGTCGTAGATAAAGATGTAAGGTAGCCCACTATATGCCACGGCAATTCGATCTCCATCGGGAGAAATCGTCACTTCATGGAAATTTTCCCCAGATCGATCAGGAAGACTCAAAACGGGAAGTAAGTTGATGGACGGAATCCAGTTATACGGGGCGGATGTGCTACGAGCACAAACTAACCAATCGTTCCCGCGGCATTTCATAAAAACATAATCGGGCGAAACCGAAAAGCCCCCCTGCAGGAGAGTTGAGGAAAGAAACGAACCAACATATTCAAATTTGTCTGTGAGCACTTGTACACGTCCCACCTCCAGAACGAATATGTGTGACCCGTTGTATTGTAGTCCATCCAAGAACTCAAACTCTCCAGGTCCTTTTCCTGGATTACCAATTTTCCGGCTGAGGTATCTATCCGCCCCAATCGCAAAGATTATTCCAGTCTGTTCAGAGACATAGACACTGTCCCCAATAGCGATCATAAGCGAGGGACTACCGAGGATTAACGAATCAGTCGGGTGGCCCAAACTGGTCGTAGCAATCCACCTTTCCGCTTCAATATCCGTATTGGCCACAAAGTGCGGAGCAGAAGCTAGTAGGCTGTCAATGACCGGAGAATCTTCAAACCTAGTCAGGGAAATTTCACCGCTCTGGCATGCGGTCAGGGACAATACAAAGACCAGAATCCCCGCATACCCCCACCAGGTGGGTAAAGGTATGCAGGGAATAAAACTGGAATGCATTAGCATCTGATTCACATGTAAAATTGTTCAATGTGCCTATTATGATGAATAGGGACAGTGAATATGAAGTTAGTGGGACACTTTTTCTTGAAAAATAGTGACGTGTTTTTAAATTTAAAAGTTGATGTTATTTTTGAGTTGAATCTGCCGTCAATTCTTGACCTGCTTTGATCTTTCTCATGGACTCCCCAGTTAACACAATTTTGTGTGCATTGTTCACGAGTCGATCCAAGATTGCATCGGAGAGCGTGGGATTTTCCATGGTTTCATGCCAGT
>JAPOTS010000036.1 GCA_026709065.1 Bacteroidota bacterium | reverse complement strand
TTGCGTAATTTTAATTTAAAGTATAACTAAATAGCATGTTGAAAATATTGAGCTATCCATTTACTCATGTTGATCAGTTTACTCCTAACTCATTATAGGTATCGTGGCTTCATAAATTAAAGTTGGATCACACTCTGTCAGACCATCGTCTAATTGATGGCTACTTGGATTCGATAGAAAAAACCGCTGTTGATTTAGGTCAAATTCAAAGAATTTCAGACAGCGATGATCAATTTTTTGAAGATTTACATACCCAATTAGCGAGCATTCTTCAGAGAATTGATGAAAAGATAGAAATCGTCAACTCTAACCTTGATGATCTACAATGGAAACAGACATTGCTTCAAAAATTGGAATATCTTGCAATTAGGATTGAAGATGTAGCCGAAACATGTGAATTGGCCTTAGATCACGGATTTATCAATATGATCAGAGGACAATTGAGGGATCTAATTCATGGATCAACGTACAGTTGACAGTACATCACAGTTTAATCTGTAACTTAAATACTTGGCAAGAAATACCGGAGGCTACATGGGTTCGTCCAAGAGAGTTGAGATGGCATATCTACATCGCTATACCAGATGGTGATCCACTCATAAGGTTGAGAGGACTTCCAGTCTTTAAGATTCGTTGTAGAACAGGAGAGGATAAGGGGCTACGAAGTGGCGCACGAATCATTTACTACAAAAACGATTCAAAAATTATTGCTTTGTACATTTACCTCAAAAGTGATAGAAATGTCATATCCGATAAAGAAATCATGAAGATTCTCAAAATCAATCATCTCTATGAATGATTATGTATACAGATGAATTGTTCAACGTCATAAATTCTGAATAGCCCAAAACTCTCAGTCTGAAACTTTGGATATATCAAGCCGCGCGCTGAAATTGAGTTGTGTCCATTTCCAGTAACTTCCCTTCAAGCGGAAGAACAGGGACATTTTGGAAGCCAATATGGGTATTTATCCCTGATGCAAGTTACAGTGTGAGCATTATCCACTTATTTCGTATTTTATCTGAGTGATGCTTCTGATTGAATGATCACAAATCATTTATCTCAACTTCATTTCCATAAAATCATACTGTTGACAAGTACCTTTCACAAATAAATGTGTCATCTTCTGACTCAATCATTACATAACTCTAACCACTAATATTCATATTCATGACGACCAGTATCACCCGCCCCCATCTTGATTCGGCAGGTATCATTCTTTCAACTCTCTGTTTTTTGCACTGTTTGGCAGTTCCGTTCATCGCGACAGGTGCACTTATTTGGATGGCCTCAGAAACGATTCATTTTGGTCTAACTATTTCACTCGCGGGGATTGTTATGTTCGTTGCGTGGCCCAGCTATCAACAGCATCGCCGTGCAGTGGTACCGACACTCATGGGAACTGGTCTCATCTTACTCATTATAGCTCTCTTAAGTGAAGAGGCTATGGGTGAGAATGTAGAGACAATTCTCACTTCATTCGGCTCTGTTGTCCTCGTCGTTGGCCATGTACTTAATCATCGGCTTCGTAGGTCATGCAGTGTATAATGAATCCTATAATTATATAGGGGCTTCCATTACTTCAACTTTTATTGGCAAGCTGTCCGCAGGCGGCTGCAATATCCTCTCCACGACTACGCCTTACCGTTACAATGATTCCATGCCTAGATAAAGCCTTTACAAATTCATTTAATTGTGCTTCACTGGTACGATGAAAATTGATCCCAGGAACGCTATTGTACATGATCAAATTAACCTTTGCATGCACTCTGTGGCATAATTTCGCCAATGCACGGGCATCATCAAGCGAATCATTAAACCTCTGAAATAAGCAGTACTCAAAGGTCAGTTTTCGACCAGTGGTGTCGGTGTGATAACGCATGGCTGGTTCTAATGCTGATAGATCTGTAAACGCACTGCGATTGACAGGCATGATACTTGATCTTTTTGATTCAAAGGGTGAATGCAATGAAACCGCAAGACCAATCTTGGGCACATCGTTTGCTAGATCACGGATCCGCCGCGCTAGTCCTACTGTGGATACGGTGATTCGGCGAGGCGATAGCCCGATTGCGTCAGGATGGGTCAGGATCTCCAAACTAGCTAATAGCGCTTTGTAGTTCAGAAGCGGTTCACCCATTCCCATAAATACAATATTGGAAATATCACGGCCAAATCTCTCACGTGCAATCTCACGCACATAACTCACTTGATCCACGATCTGACCACATGTCAGATTTTCATGGAACCCCATTTTACCCGTTGCACAAAATGCACAACCCATCGCGCATCCTACTTGACTTGAAACACAAACGGTGAGTCGTTGCACTTGCTGGGCATCATCAATACTCGGAATTAAGACCGATTCAACCAGTTTGCCAGAGGGTAGTCTGAGAAGTAATTTTACCGTAAGGTCCTCGGATGTAAAAGAGCGATCAATCACTAAGCGATCCATTCGAGCCTTATCCGAGAGGGCCGAACGAAGAGATAATGGAAGATTTGTCATGGACGTAAACGAGTCTACTGGATCAGTAGAATACATCCAGTGCATGATCTGTTTAGCCCGCCACTTGGGTTCTCCCAATTCCATTATCCAAGTCTTTAATTCTGATAGGGAGAGTGCCCTGATGTCAACAGAATTTAGATCTGACAGGGATTCTTTATTGGAAAGAGTTGACATTTTCCTAATTGTGTATTAAATTAAAGTGTCCATCACTTCAATCTAATGAAACGAATCTTATTTACGCACTTAACTTTATTATTGATCACTCCAACTATTTTTGCGCAAGCTCCATTCAATCATCTGGAGGGAAGCTGGCGCCTTGTCTCTCAGCGTTCAATTTATCCAGATACCGTGATCGTCACCCTCAATGTTCCTCCATCAATTAAAATTCTAAATTCCACTCATTTCTCATGGGGATACCAGTCGGATAATGGAGCAGAAGTATTGGCTGGAGGCGGAAGGTATTCATTAGAAAATGATACTCTTTATACCGAGTATCTTGAATATCACACGAGTGAGGCATTGGTTGGTATAGCTCTACGATTCACGGCTCATATCGTCGGTGATCTATGGTATCATGTTGGTGAATTTCCGAGTGGCTTTCGCTTGGAGGAAGTATGGAGAAAAATGGAATAATCGTCTATGAGAACAAGTGGTCAACAATCAGAGCGACCACTAAGACAGGCACATAGGCAATACTGGTGAGCAGGATTCTGCGAGCCTGCTGTGATGTTTGTCTATGGCAAAAGCCTGCTGAGGGCCAGATGAACCAAAGGCCTGCTGGGATGATCATCGCCATGTATAACCATCCAGTATATTCAAAAATTGTTGGAAGAGTACTTACGATGACTAAGAGGATGCTGTAAATCAGAATTCTATGCGATGTCGCTGTAGAGTTTTGATTTCGGCACGGCAACATAGCTAAACCTCCACGCGCGTAATCTTTACGGTACATCCATGCCAGAGATAGAAAGTGCGGAATCTGCCACAGTGCAAACATGCCAAAAAGAATCCAGCCCCCAGTGCCAAGTGATCCTGTTACTGCAGTATAGCCCCCGAGGGCTGGAAGAGCACCAGGGATCGTTCCAATGAGAGTATTATAGGTTGTATGCCGTTTTAAGGGTGTATAAGCAAAGAGATATAGAACAATGGTAATCGCCGCCAATATCACAGTAATCAAATTGATCAACCATAACATAGCAAGCCCTCCTCCAATAAGGGAAAGTCCAAATGCAAGAGCAATACCTGGGGCAATACGCCCAGCAGGTAAGGGCCTCTGAGCTGTACGGCGCATCAGAGCGTCATTATGGCGTTCAATGTAATGATTTAAGACAGCCCCGCCAGCGCTACATAACGCTGTACCTGATAAAGTCAAGCCCATTAACAGGGAATCAAATTCCGAGTTCATCCCTAATACAAACCCTGCCAAGGCTGCGAGAACGACCTGGAATGTGATCTCTGGTTTAATCAATTCCCAATAGTCATGAAAGGTTGTCAGAGGGCCACTTCCGGGGCGTAGAAGGCGCAGCTCTGAAACATCATCGCTTAAGATCATTGGACTACCGCTCAAGTTTTGACTTCAAAGTTCCAGCGATAATACAGGCACAGGCTCCCATGAGCAATGATCCAAATACGACATGATTGGAGGTAGATGTCACCTGCCAAAAGCCAATCTGATTAAGGCCCGAGTCATATTTCACTGCAATGAGAGATGCTACTCCAAGTAATATCTGAAAAATCGCTGTATATAATATCCAAAAAGCTCCCGCATAAAATAGGTGAATGAAAGGAAAATACTCTCGAATATAGCTATAAGTAAGAATGATAAACGACAATGCAATGATGCCTCCAAGCACATGAACAATAATGAAGTTCGTATCAATGCCAGCTCCCGGATGGCGGAGCAAAGCACCAAGTAAGATTTGTATTAATACGGATCCAGCCGTAAAAAATGCGAGCACTCTTACAGTATCAATTCCCGCATTCTCACTCAGTGTGTGTTGAAACCATAATTTAGAATTGCTAAGCGCGAGGATAGAAGCAGTACAGAAAAAAATCTGAGCACCCATGGCGTGAGCGACTGCTAGATCTAAGGATGTCCAGAGGACACGTAAACCTCCAAGTAGCCCCTGAATGACAACTAGAGCAACTGCGATTGTAGCAGTAATTTTCATCCAACGGCGGGGATCTGCAATATAGGTCCACACGGCCAGTCCGATCGTCCAAAGTCCAACTAGCGCCCCTAACAATCTATGGACATGCTCTACCATCACGCCCGTGTCTTCCCACCATTTGAGAGACGGATTTTCTGGGTCACTAAATCCAGGATTGAATGGATCGTATGACCCAAATGAAGTGGGCCAGTCAGGAACTGCAAGTCCAGCTTCTAAGGTGGTGACCATACTACCCCAGCCAATCAACAAGAGACACAAAAAGAGACCGAAGATTGCATAAATCAACCGATAAATAGAATAGTTTTCAATGTAAGATCCGATCATAAAAGAAAATTTCTATGAGAAGCAAACCAATTCACTCAAAATATGTAAATTCATATGGCGATTGAACGCGTAATGAGCATGCTAATAGAATCAATTTCTGGAATTCGTGGAATCTATGGAGCAGGACTAGATGCATTAGTCCTTGTACGCTATAGTCTTGCTTTCGGTACATTTTGTTTGAATCAAAATAATCAACGCCCACTACGTATCGTAGTCGGACGTGATGCTCGGGTATCGGGAGAGATCTGTTCGCAAATTGTCATTGCTACGCTTCGCAGTTTCGGATTTGAAGTCATTGATATTGGATTGGCTCCAACTCCAACAGTTGCAATGGCAGTGCTTTACGAAGAGGCACGAGGAGGAATTGTTCTGAGTGCTTCCCATAACCCTGAGCAGTGGAATGCACTCAAGCTCTTGAATCAGAAAAGCGAGTTTCTGTCACCAGAAGAGGGCAAAACAGTCATGAAACTTGCACAACAAGTCAAACCACCAGATCATCGGAATATCCCCCCGGGAAACCTCCAAAGTCAAGACCATATTTCGATGCATATTGATGCAATTATGGGTTTACCATTTTGCCAATCCAATAGCATAAGTTCTCAGCAATATAAGATTGTGGTTGATGGCATTAATTCCGTAGGCGCTCTGGCGATTCCTCCTCTCTTAGATCGGTTGGGTGTCAATGAAGTCATCTTGATCAATGGTGAAGTGAATGGGCGGTTTGCTCATCCGGCAGAACCACTACCAGGCCATCTGCAAGGAACGATGGAATTTGTTCGTGAATCAAATGCTGATCTTGGAATTGTTGTTGATCCAGATGCCGACAGGCTCGCATTGATAGATGATCATGGAAATTATGTGAGTGAAGAGCTAACTCAAGTGATTGCAGCCGATTTTATGTGGCGGAGGCGTAGTGGGGCATTTGCTACGAATCTTTCTTCGTCACGGGCTATTGATGATGTTGCATCTCAATATCAAATGCCCGTCTATAGGTCAGCGGTTGGGGAAATTAATGTTGTAAAAGCGATGCAGCAGCATGAGGCAATTCTTGGAGGAGAGGGTAATGGGGGAGTCATTCTACCAGATCTCCATTATGGGCGAGATGCACTTGTTGGTACGATGATGGTTTTGCAGCATCTATCAGAACTTGACGTTCCTCTCTCAGAATACTGGCGCTCGTTACCTCAGTATTTTATGGCGAAGAATAAGATTAATGTAGAAAATCCAGAGCTGGTTCTTCAAGGCTTTATGCAGAGGCATTCAGATGAGAATATGACCACGATTGATGGAGTAAAGATTGATTTTCCAGATGGTTGGGTACATGTTAGAAAGTCAAATACAGAACCAATCGTACGCATTTATTCGGAGGGTAAAACTAAAGCTCAGGCTCAAGAGTTATCTCAGTGGTGTATCAACGATATAGAGTCAAATCAATAATAAGTGAAATAATATACGTGTGTACCCCGACCGTTGTAAATAACGTGATTTGCGGAGGTACTACTGGTTTGCTGTCCAATTTTCGTTCCATTGATAACCCACTTCTAGCTTAGAGCTTGTCTACGCAATGTCTTTGACACTCGTCCCCCACTTTTCGGGAATCAACGATAACGGCTGACTCCTTGTGAGTCATTCTTTATGTGGTGGCAGGATATCTGACTTTTATTTCTTATGTACTCGTCAATAAGCCAGTTATGGAGAGGTAGGATCGGGATGCGGTAGTATCCACATTGCTTATGATATGGAGTTCATGATTATCTTAACTGTCCTGAAACTCGAATTAATTACCCTAATTACCTCAATTATCTCATATTGATCCGCATCCAATGGGTATAATACCTGAGTAAAGTTTTTCAATAGAAAAATGGTCAAAGATGCTATTGCAAGCGCCCCCGAAGCAGTCAAGCTAAAAAGGCACTAAATCGGTTTGGGGGACTCACGTATATGATTCTCATAAAAAAAGGGGAGAAGCCTAATGACTTCCCCCCTTGAAAATATCTGTAACAGTAACGGCTTAGAAGCCCATTCCTCCGCCCATACCTCCCATGCCACCAGTTGGA